>JBJETC010000257.1:0-9007 GCA_051883115.1 Anaerovoracaceae bacterium | reverse complement strand
GGACATGGTGCCGCCTGCTTCTTCCACACTTTTTCTAAGGTTCGTAAGACCTCCGCCCTCTTTTATCTCGCTTCCCGGCGCGGTCCCGTTATTCGTGAACGTCATACGCCACAGATCATCTTCTCTTGAGACCTCAACGTCCACTCTGTCGCCATGAGCATGTCTCACGCAGTTCGTCACGCATTCCCTCGCCGCATGGACGAGCATGCTCTCAACGTCATGCCCGAAATCCGTACTGCCGGAGATATCGAGCGTCACGCCCATGGCAGAAGCCTCACGTCTGAGGTTTTTCAGTGACGAAGCGCTCTGCGGCCTGTCATCCGACAGGAAGCTCACAGCGTCCTTGAGAGCCGCGATCTGTTCATCAGCCTGCCTTTCGTCTCCGTGGGCGAGAAGATCCGATATGACGATAAGGCTCTGACCCATATTGTCGTGGATGCGGACCCTGAGCTCCAGCGTTTCCTTCTCCCTCACCCGGTCCGCGAGCGTGTCGTACATCGCCCTGATCCTGCTGTTCACGACCTCGAGCTCTTGCGTCTCTTTCCTGAGATCCTCGTTCATCTCATGGAATTTCGTCACGTCATGCGCGGTCAGGAGCCTGCCGTCCGGGGTCCCGTCTATATAGATGCGCCAGACGCGGCCGTCAGGCAGCTGGTATACGCCCATATCCCTCGAAATGCATCTGCCTTTTTCCCCTTTCAGCACTATCTCAAAGGCGTGCCTCAGGTCATCCGCTGTCTGCGGGTAACTCCCTATGAGCTCCGATATGATCTCGCCCATAGTCACATTGCAGAGCATTACCCTTTCATTTTCATCCACGAAGCAGATCCCGGCAGGTATGGCGTTTACGGCTTCCCTCACGGAATCGTGCGTCAGCCGGTCGCGGCGCGAGTTCACGAGACCCGACAGATTGGTTTTGTTTTTTCTCATATCGTCCGCCTCACTCCCGGTCATCGCCTGTAAGCGGCAGGTAAAGCTGCGTTTCGTCTCCGTCCCTCTCGACGGACACGTCCGGATATTTTTTTATAAGCCCGTCGAGGCCGAGGTCCGGCTTCCCGGCGATCATGATGCTGATGCGCGGCACATCCCCGACTTTCGCTGCCCTCGTATAGATCGCAGTCATGTCATCAATGCACGCTTCAACAGTATCTTCGAAAAAATCATAAGCGTATGTCAGTATCTGCCCTGCCGCGTATTCTGTCCCGAGCTCGACGATCCGGCTGCCGCCTATCCCCATGAGCCTGAGAGATCTGTACGATTCAGCAAGGGCCTCGCTCAGCTTCGCCACAGGTATATCAGGCGAGCCTTCCATCGAAAGTATGAAATCCTTCCTGCGCTTGATGTAGCTGCCGAGGACGGTGATCTTCGCGAGTATCCTGTTTTTTTCATCGCGGTCAGTGCTCTCCTGGAACATTATCGTGAGTTTTCTGATGCTGTCGATCTGGTCCTGCGTGCAGGTCAGCAGGAGATCGTACAGCCTGTTCTGCTCCTCGATCGCTCTGAACTTCGACTCCTCCTCGTACTCTTTTTCGAGCAGGGCGTTTTTCTCCAGGAGCTCGTCCCTCACGAGCTCAAGATTTTTTCTCAGCGTCAGGATGTCAGAAATATCATCGGTCCACACGGCGTGTCCTCCGCGGATCCTCGTATTATGAATGACCTTGCCGTCATCTGTCATCAGCGGCTCGCTCTCAGCCGCGCGGATCAAATCCAATGGCAGCTCTTCGCAGTCAGCTGATTCTAGCACGGTATCATATCCGAGGTCCATGATCCTGACAGACATCCCCTTGATGCGGCTGAATATATCGCCGTACCTCATGTTCGACCCGATGAAGCCGCTGTATATGCACGTTTCTATAAACAGTATGTTCCCGACGCAGAGAACGGCTGTAATATCAGGCAGGATCACCCTGATAAACGCCGAACGATTTCCATACATGAGGGCATACATTTCCATCAATATGAGTACTGCTATAGGGACAAGTATATGGCGGCCTTTTTTCAGGATGCGGCATTTTACGAAAAGTATCACGAGAAGCATCACGACAAGTATGGAGATCCACGCGAATATCAGGAAATACCCATGCCCGTAGCCGTAATCGTCCTCGGACATGGCTGGCGTCGTGAAATAAAAAACCTTCTCGTGTAAATCATTCGTGAGGACGAGCATGGCCAGCGCGCAGTCTATCGCCAGCATCACCGCTGTGATCGAGGGCGGCACTCTGTAGTTGAGCGGTCTTCCCATGGAATAAGCCATGAACACGGCAAGTGTCGGGATAAAAAGTATCGGCAGATAGTACATGTACCACAGGTGTCTTCCAAGGTCTATCATGAATCTGACGTCAAGCGCCTGCTCGACCGGCGGGCCCCACAGTCTCATCGAATACTTTACCGTCCTGAAGACGAACCACAGGATCATGAGCGCCGTTATGCCGAGTATCAGCCGGCGCGCCTGCATCTGGACTATCCTCCTCCTTATCGAGTGTCCCCATACGATGAAAGCCGCGATGTAGCATAAGCCGCGTCCCAGGCTGAGGATGAGGGCAAGCCAGGCGGGATGTAAGACCGTAGTCTCACGCAGTATCACCGCGCCCGCGACAAAAGCAGCGATCAGGACGTATGCCCTTATCGAATCGCTGTTTACAGACTTTACATTCACTTTTCCCCGGCCTTTACCAATTCGCATAATGATTTTCGGATTTATGATTCAGATTATTTTTTTACAATTATTTTATACACCACCGGTTAACAAATGTCTATTTTCTGCGAAACAGCATCCTCCTGTAAAAAGAAAAGGACCGCCTGAGCGGTCCCTTGCATATATTGAAAATCCACGCATTCTGGCAGATCATCATGCTCTGAAAAAAGCTTTCAGCCCGTTGAACGTGTACTCCATCGCAGCTGTCCCGTCGTGCTCGTAGCCCTTTTTAACGCGAAAAGCGAAATTCCCGTCTTTTCCCTCATCAACACTTTTGAAATACTTTGAGGAAGCCATGGCCTTGGTGCGCGATCTGTCGTAGCTATAGGCGAAGTCGTCTGTCCCGGTCATGACGAAAACGAAGTAGTCCGAAGGATCACGGCCGTCCGCAGCCTTCCATATGCTTTCGTCGTCGAGCCCTGTCCCGCAGCTCATCGGCATGAAATACCTGAAATAGTCGAGGTCGTACTGGAACGTGTGCCACGTCGCGACGGATCCCATCGAGAAACCGCCGAACCCCCTGTGGTCCCGCGACGCCTCGAAGCCGCTCTTTGTCGTGTCCTCAGCGTACGTGCTGTACTTTCCTTCGACTGCCGGCATAAGGTCATTCAGGAGCTCCCTGTGGTAATTATCCGTCAGCGTGAGCGCGAGGCTGAAATCATCGGAGTCGCGGCCGCCTTCGTTCGTGTTGTTGTATGTCGGGCAGACAACGATGATCGGCTTGATGTCCTCGTTTTCTATCGCGTTGTCGAGCACGTTCTTGAACTCACCCGGCGAGTCAGGCGTCCCAAGCGTTGAATTCTCGTCGCTCCAGCCTCCGTGCATGAGATAAAAGATATCATATTTCTTACTTTTACTGTATCCGTGCGGCAGGTAGACGACAGCATGCTTCCGGATCCTCGTCTTTTTATCCTCATAATAAAGAGAGTCCCAGCTCTTGTAATTGACATCCACGAGCTTTCCGCCTTCGTCAGCCGTGTCAGAATATCCGTCAGGTATTTTTTCGATTTCTCCTTTTATTGTCACATTTTCAGTCGTTTTCACAGTCGATCCCCCTGAAGACCCGCTGCCGGAAGATCTTCCCGCTCCGCATCCGGTGAGCATAAGCACGGCAGCGAGACAGACAGCAGCGGCCTTTATTTTTTTCGCAAGCATTTCATTTTCCTCACTTATCCATATTTCTTTCCCAGAACGAAACGGCGCTGTCGATCCAGCCTTCAGCGACGGTACCTGTGCCGAGGCCGAAGCCGTGAGAAAGACCGCGGAACACTTCTATCTCCGCATCGGTCCCGTTCGCCTTTATCCTGTTGATGCGGCTCCTCATCGTCCTGTAATCCGCGATGCCGTCTGACGTCCCGACGTTAGCGTATGTCGGCGGCTCATTTCCCGTTACCTCTGAGAGCCCTGTGTACTGCGTCACTATCGCTGCCGGCCTCGGATATTTTTTCTCACCGAACGACTCGGTGCCCTCAGTGCCGACCCAGTCAGCCATCCTCGCGCCGGCCGATCCGCCCCAGAGAGAATAATCCTTCATATCTATGCCGATCTCGTCCTGATGCCTGTGAAGCCACGCGACCGCGCGCGAAAGGTCTTCGCATGCGGTCTGCGCGTCAGGCCTGTAGATGAGAGCGAAAGCGTTGTACCCTTTCTTCGAAAGTTCGAGCGCTGCGGGGAAACTGTCGTGCATCGCGCCTACGTACATGAAACCGCCGCCCGCGTTAAGGATCGCCGTCCTGGCGTTTTTCTTCCCGCGGAAAAAGAACAGCCCTGTGTTTTTCTTAGACGGGTCTTTCTTCTTTTCTTCATCTGTATATATGTCGTAAAAGATCTCGTTCCCCTCCTCGGCTTCGTCGTGAAGGTAATTCACTATCTCGACAGTCTTGTCCGGGTCGATCTCCGTGTACCACAGCAGGTCGAGGTCCCCGAGCGTGCTGCCGCTGTAGCCGCTTGACTGCACGGGGAACAAAAGCCTCCCGTGTCCGTTGAAAACAGGGTCGTTCATGACGTCCCTGATCCTGCTGCTTTTCGTGTATGTGCCACTCACCGCCTTATCACCCCCTCCGCTGCTTTTTTCCGTAAAATGATGCCTCAGGTAAAACGTTCCGCCGATGATAAGGACGGCGGCAAGGCAGAATATCCATATCTTTTTCCCTTTCATCATTTCCTCCAGTGTATTCATTTATCGTTATCCCATGAAGATGCGCCATGTCCGACACTTCCCCGCATATCCTCTGTTTACACTTAAATATTAGTGCTGCATTTTCCATTTGTACAATATCGAATGCGCAATCAGGATTTCACTAAATGAATAGCTGGAGGAGCATGCTCCTCCCATAGAAAGAAGAGCACCTGCGAGAAGGAAAAGACTATGTTTTCCCTGACGAGATCGTGAAAAAAAGAAAAAAGAAAGCCGGATCAATGTCACGAAAAAAGCGGATGCTGCCCGAAGGTGCACCCGCTTTGTAGGAGAGTAGTCACTTTTTATAACATCTTATCCGGCAGCACAGTATCTGCAGCCGGACCCCTTATTTTCTCTTCTGTCTTACCAGCAAAGCTAAAAGGCCTGCAGCCAGGACTATGATGATGACATATACGGCGAGACCGCTTTCGTCACCAGTCCTCACATAAGCTTCCGCGTCCGTTTTTATGACATGTACGTGATCTGCGTCTTTTTTCCTGCCCCGATCACGGTCCGAGTCGTTGTCCGGTCCCTGATCCGGCTTGGTGTCAGGCTTATCCGGCTTGTCCGGTTCATCCGGTTTGTCCGGCTCATCAGGCTTGTCCGGCTCAGAAGGCCCCGGGCCCGAAGTTTTTTTATAGTAAAGATCTATGGACGTGCTGTCCTTACTGCCGCGGCCGTAGACCTGCTCTGACGTATACCCCGATATCTCATAAGCCACGACGGTCATGACCTCAGCGATATCGGAAATCAAAACGTCAGACGAAACCGTGCCTCCTGTGTCGCGATCGAGATGCCGGATCGTATACGTATACGTCGGCGTCGGCGTGTACGTGAAAGTAATGACCGTGTTTCCGCCCGCGTCCAGAATCGCGCTCCTGCAGAATGCATCCGGGATCACGGAATAGGCAGGATATGCGGGATCACTATTATCAAGCGATCTGGCAGAGACGAACTTTTCGTTCGTACCAGCTTCAAGCGTCTCAGTCTTCAGCAGAGTGCCGTCAGCCAGTTGATGCTTTACAGTATATTTCACCGTAGAAGAAGCCGGCTTCCAGCGGGCGATGAGGGCGACATCAGCCTCGACAGGCTGATCGAATTCATACAGCGCCCCGCTGTCCTTGTAGTACCAGCCGGCAAAGTTATAACCGTCGCGTGTCGGCGCAGGATCCGGCTCTTCTGCCAGCATGTTATGTTCGACTGTCTGTGTCGCCGCGGCACTCATCGTCCCGCCGTTCAGCTCGAAAGTCACGGTGTGCGAAGGGGCTTTGAATTTCGCCACGAAATTGTTCTCGTTATAATTTATCTTCGTCGAAGTCACGATTTTTTTATCTTCATCGCCCTCGACATACCAGCCTTCGAACGTATATCCCTGCGCGGCGAGTTCCGCCGGCACCCCCGGCACGTAATCCAGTGTCTTATCCAGGTCGCACGGATAGTTTTCCGTATGGACCACGGTCCCGTTGACGATATAGTTGAGCGGGTACTCCTTCGGGTGGAAATAGAAGGCGATATAGTTCGAAGGATCGGCGACCCTGTAAAACCAGACGTCTGCAGGGATATTGCCAGAGCCGTCCTTTTCTATCTCGTTAAAAGGCCCCAGCACCGGCTCTTTGCCCGGATCACGGGTATAGGCTTCCGTGCTGTAGCGGACGTATTTCACGTCATAGCCCTGGTACTCCGCAGGACGGATGCGGATCTTCTCTTCTCCGGCACCGTCTACCGTCTTGTACTCCATGTTCTCGTCGACCTTCTTGTACTGGTTCGTATTCGGGTCCATCTTCCAGGCGGCGTCAAAGAACACGTAATTCCTTTCGGCGCGAAAGTCCGGATACACTTTTATCGTTTTTGTCTCCCAGTCAACGCCCCACGGCGTGACGTACGGGATCGAATCAGAAGAGAAATAGCGCATGTGCGCCTGCATGCCGCCGGACACAGTCGGGTTGTAGTACGTCCAGCGCAGCTTGATCACACTCATATCGCTGCCCCAAACGCCGTCGATCACATTCGGGTCTGTCCCGTGCAGCTGATCCTGGTCGAAGAAATTCTTGATATATTCATCCGACGGGATCTCCGTGATGTCATCACCGACCCTGTGCGTCGTCACTTCCTTTCCGATGAGCTGGCTGTTCGGACTCGTGTTCCAGTCGCGATAATAAATGATTACTTTGACCGGTATTTTGCGATAATACACGTTCAGGACCGTGCTGCCGTCCGCCTTGATCCCCACGTTTTCATCAGCTTTCTCGAACTCGAGAAAAGCACCCTTCAGATCCTCCTCGGAGAGCGCTTCATACCCGGCGCTGGTGCCGACGGTCCCGGATCTGGTATCGGTTGCCCCTATATAATAATTACCATGATCATAAGTATATTCGCACCAGTAAACGACGCGGTAATTGGCCGTTCCCGGATCCCATTTCGCGGTCAGGGTCACGTTATGATCCGGCATCGCGCATGAGCTGGCAGCCGGATCGAATGAAGCGTCGCCCGATTCCCAACCGTTAAAAGTATAACCTGTTTTCGCCGGCTTCTTGCTGCCGCTAGTCCGATCGGCGATCTCCGCGGTGATGTCCGTTCCCGGCGACGCGACGATCTTCTCCACGTGCGAACCGCCGCCTGTCTTGAAGTAGATGATCGACTTCTTATCTGTGCGGTCATAGTAGAGATTCTTTTCTACCACCGTGCCGTCGGATGGGATGCTCAGCTTCAGATCGTCTCCGGCGGTCACGCATTTATAGCCGCTGAACGTCTGCGGTTCGACCGTCACCGTCGAATTGCGCTCTGCAGTCTTCGTCTCGGTCTTGCTGTCATCCTTTATGTAGACGTCATCTGCGTTCTGGAAATAATAATTGATCTTGTACTCGGCCGTCCCCGGCTTGTACTTTACGATGATCGTTTTGCCCTCCGCCGCGGTGCCGGAAACAGTTGCCTGCGAAGGATCGGTCAGCGTGTATCCGCTCACCGCAGGCGAATCATGCGAGTAAGTATCGCCCGGAGCGAGCACGGCCTTGTACGGATGGGCGATCTGCTCCTCTGACGCCTTGTCGACGTACTTGATCAAAACGGTATAAGTCACAGCTCCTTCGGCATACACACCCGGCTGCACCATCATGAATGCCAGGAGCACTGCCGCGAGCAGCACCGATAATTTTTTCATCATCCCCATACCTCCTGTCAAACCGACAATTATCTTAAGACAGATTATATTGACTTTACAAAATATTTCAATGATATAGATTTATATACATATTTGTATCCGAGTTAGCCGCGGGAGAGGAATGAAGATCCAATAAGAAACCGGGGATCTGATAAGAAAAAAAAGACAGGCGCTGTCCGAAGGCGCGCCTGCCGTTTGAAGTGTGTGGGCTTTTACAAGTGAGTAAAAGTTCCTGTCTTGTTTACTTTTTTATTTTACCTTTACGGACTTTACCTTTGACCAGCTGCCGTACTGCTTCCTGCCATTCACTACTTTGTAGGCACGGACCTTGACGTAACGTACGGAGCCTTTCTTTAATTTCGAAACTGTCTTTCTGTTCGTATTTAAGCTGTATGACTTTACGCCGCCGGTGAACTTCCTGTTCTTTGATACCTTCATCTGATATCCGCTGCATTTTGCTTTTGCCCAGGAGGCTGTGAACTTACCTTTGCCGGCTTTGATCTTCTTCATCGTCACGCGCGGAGCGTACTTCGTGCGGACTGCCCTGACTTTTGACCATTTTCCGTAAACATTGCCGGATGATGTCTTCCTGTATGCGCGGACCTTGAAGTAGTACTTTTTACCTGCCCTGAGGCCTTTCAGCGTCTTCTTCACGTTCCCGGAGCCGCGGACTGTGACCGTGCGGGTCTTGCTCTTTGCGAACTTTTTGCTAGCAGAGTATTTGATCTGATAGCCGCTGCCGCTCACTTTTTTCCATGAGATCGTGACGCTGTGCATGCCGCTTTCTGCCTTCGGTGTGCTGATGCGTTTCACAGCGGCTGAAGGCTTGCTGCCATCATTTCCCTGATCAGGCTTATTGCTGTCGTCCCTGCCCTGATCTTTGCTGCCGTCGTCAGTCCTGCCGCCGTCCTTGCCGTCGGATGCCTGAGACTTCTTTACTGTGAGCGATGCGTATGGCGCGATAAAGTAATCGCCC
>JBJETC010000256.1:0-1636 GCA_051883115.1 Anaerovoracaceae bacterium | reverse complement strand
GTCCATCTCTGAACCTTCGATGCGGCCGCGTCTTCCGGAGATATCTCCGATAACGTCGCCCATGTACTCGTCAGGTACTGTGATCTCAACCTTGAATATTGGCTCGAGAAGTACAGGATCAGCTTTCTGAGCCGCTTCTCTGAATGCCATAGATGCCGCTACCTTGAAGGCCATCTCCGAAGAGTCGACTTCGTGGTAAGAACCGTCGTACAGCTCTACGCCGACATCGACTACCTGATATCCTGCAACAGGTCCTGTCTGCATTGCTTCCTGGATACCTGCCTCGATAGCAGGGAAGTATTCCTTTGGAATAGCTCCTCCGACGATGGAGTTCTTGAATTCGTAGCCTTCGCCCGGCTCGCGAGGGTAAACTCTGATCTTTACATGACCGTACTGACCATGACCACCTGACTGCTTTGCGTACTTGTGGTCGACCTGAACTTCCTTCGTGAGTGTTTCCTTGTAGGAAACCTGCGGCTTGCCGACGTTTGCCTCTACCTTGAACTCACGGAGAAGTCTGTCGATGATGATCTCGAGGTGGAGTTCTCCCATTCCTGCGATGATCGTCTGACCTGTGTCCTCGTTAGTGTAAGTCCTGAATGTAGGGTCTTCTTCAGCAAGTTTTGAAAGGGCGATGCCCATCTTTTCCTGACCTGCTTTTGTTCTCGGTTCGATAGCGACCTCGATTACAGGATCAGGGAATTCCATTGACTCGAGCACGATAGGGTGCTTCTCGTCACAAAGTGTATCACCTGTTGTAGTATTCTTGAGTCCTACTGCAGCGGCGATATCACCTGAATAGATCTCATTGATCTCTGTTCTCTTGTTTGCGTGCATCTGAAGGATTCTTCCGAATCTCTCACGGTCGTTCTTGACAGAGTTGTAAATGTAGGATCCTGACTCGAGTTTTCCTGAGTATACTCTGAAGAACGCGAGCTTACCTACATACGGGTCTGTCATGATCTTGAATGCGAGCGCTGAGAACGGAGCATTGTCGTCTGCCGGTCTTTCTTCTTCCTCGCCTGTGTCAGGGTTGACACCCTTGATTGGCGGGATGTCTGTCGGAGACGGCATGTAGTCCACGATACCGTCGAGCAGCATCTGGACACCCTTGTTCTTATATGCGGATCCGCACATAACAGGGACCATCTCGTTTGCGATTGTCTGCTTTCTGATGGTGCTCTTGATTTCCTCTTCTGTGAGTTCCTCTCCGTCCAGGAATTTCATCATGAGATCCTCGTCGCACTCAGCGACTGATTCGAGCATCTTTTCTCTCCATTCCTGAGCCTGATCCATCATGTCTTCAGGGATCGCTTCTTCGTCGATCGTGGTCCCAAGTTCATCTTCGTAGATCTCGGCCTTCATCTTGATGAGGTCGATGATACCGATGAAGTTTTCTTCAGCACCGATAGGGATCTGTACAGCTACAGGGTTTGCCTGAAGTCTGCTCTTGATCTGATCGATGACCTTATAGAAGTCGGCTCCCATGACATCCATCTTGTTGACGAATACCATTCTTGGAACGCCGTACTTTTCAGCCTGTCTCCATACAGTTTCAGACTGAGGCTCAACTCCGCCTTTCGCGGCAAGTACTGTAACGGCTCCGTCAAGTACTCTGAGCGATCTTTCTACTTCC
>JBJETC010000255.1:0-1640 GCA_051883115.1 Anaerovoracaceae bacterium | reverse complement strand
CAGAGGACCTATACTCTGCCTCGTGGGACCTCCGGGAGTCGGCAAGACATCGATCGCGAAGTCGATCGCCAGAGCTACGGGAAGAGAATATGTCCGCATGTCGCTCGGCGGCGTGAACGATGAAGCGCAGATCAGAGGCCACATGAGGACTTACATAGGCGCGATCCCGGGCCGTATCATAGACTGCATAAGGAACGCGGGAACGAACAATCCGCTCTTCCTTCTCGATGAGATAGACAAACTCGGATCGAACTACAAGGGCGACCCGTCGTCGGCGATGCTCGAGGTGCTTGATCCTGAACAGAATTCGACGTTCACGGATAACTTCCTCGAGATACCTTTTGACCTTTCAAAGGTAATGTTCATCACGACAGCGAACAATGCCGACACTATCCCTGAGCCGCTCCTCGACAGGATGGAACTTATCGAGGTGCCGGGATACACTGAGATAGAAAAGGCGAAGATCGCAGAGAAATACCTCGTTCCGAAACAGATAAAGGAAAACGGCCTGACGGACAAGGACATCAAGTTCACTGACGGTGCCGTACATGACCTCATAAATTACTACACGAGGGAATCAGGCGTAAGAAATCTCGAAAGAGAGATCGGCAGCCTGTGCAGGAAGGTCGCGAAGCGCGTCGTGACAGAAGATGACCACAAGCTCTACAGGGTGACGAAGAGCAACCTCGAGAAATACCTCGGGAAGCACCGCTACCACTACGACGTGATCGGCGCGAAGGACAAGGTCGGCGTGGTCACAGGACTCGCGTGGACAGCTGTCGGCGGTGTGACGCTCGAGATCGAGAGTGTCATCCTGCCTGGATCGGGAAAGATAGAGCTCACCGGAAAGATGGGTGATGTCATGCAGGAATCCGCGAAGATCGGCCTGAGCTACGTGAGACACATAGCGGACAAGCTCGGACTCGAGAAGGATTTCTACACGAACTGTGATATCCACATCCACATCCCTGAAGGAGCTGTGCCTAAGGACGGACCTTCAGCAGGTGTGACTATGTTCACATCAGTCGTTTCAGCGCTCACAGGAAGACCTGCAAGGAAAGATGTAGCCATGACAGGCGAGATCGACCTCGAGGGCGATGTAATGCCTGTAGGCGGCATAAGGGAAAAGATGCTCGCTGCTCACAGAGCAGGCATCAGGAAAGTGCTCGTCCCTAAGGACAACAAACCTGACATCGAAGAGCTGCCGCAGCAGGTAAAGGACGAAGTGAAGTTCGTATTGATAGATAGAGTCGACCAGGCGCTTGAAGAAGCCCTTTTACCGGAAAGTGAGAGCAAAGCCGAACATGTTAGCGATAAAACAGCCTGATATAGAGGCGGTTGCCGTAAAGATGAGCCAGTATCCGGCGGATGACATCCCCGAGGTGGCTTTCGCGGGCAGATCGAACGTCGGGAAATCGTCGCTCATCAACATGCTCGCGGGCATGAAAAAGCTCGCGCGCACGAGCAGTGAGCCGGGCAAGACGAGGACGCTGAATTTCTACAGGCTCGGGCCTGATTTCAGGATCGTCGATCTCCCGGGATACGGTTTCGCGAAGATATCGAGAAGCATAACGAACGAATGGGACAAAATGATAGAGCCTTTCCTCGTAGACAGGGAAAATCTCATAAGAGTCTTTCTC
>JBJETC010000254.1:0-9108 GCA_051883115.1 Anaerovoracaceae bacterium | reverse complement strand
GAGGTCGGATGATGTCTTTAGCTTGATGAGCGGCCCTCTCATCAGGAACTGGTCGTTCGCGTATTTATCGAGCTTCGACTCGAATCTTCCCTGCATGTATGTCGTGAGGGAGAGCTTCGGGAACTGCTGGTATATCCTGTTCTCGGACGGCGAGAATGAAGCGTCCGGTATGACGATGTTCAGGATGAATACAGCCGCGAGGATAAAAAGGAATATGGCGCCCATGTACTCGAGCGGCGAATTTATCTTATCAAGAGCAGCCTTTATGCGGCGTGTCCTTTTTTTCACAGGGCCGGACATGCCTTTTTTTCCGCCGTCGCTCTCGTCTTCGCCGGTGCGCGCTTTGCGGTGTCTGATCGGGGAGGCCTCGTCGAGGTTCTCCTGGAACTTTTTGTCGGAAAAATCATTCATGTCGCCCGGCGTGTCGTCGAGCCCGCCGGCACCGGATTCATCGTCGCCGAGCTGGTCCATGTAGTCAGGGAAAGGGGACGCGGCGGATTTTTTCCCGGCCGGTCTTTTTGCCCCGCCATCCATCTCGGACACGGATATGTCTTTTTTATCTTTATCTTTTTTTCTGAATTTGAATTTCATTTCTGCCTCTTAGAATCTGAAATACAGGAACGGGTTGTAGGAACCGTATATCAGGTAAGCTGTCGTCAGCAAGAGCACTCCGAATATGAGCGCCATCGCGATCTTCGTATGTTTCCTCCAGAATACCAGGAACTTGTTCATCGGAGCAGGCGTGCACATGAAGCCGCCGATGACGAGCATGATGATGTTCGTTTTCAGGAGGTAAGCTGCCTTTGTGTTGAAAAGCGGGTACGGGCCGCTTCCGAGCATGATGCCGATGTATGAGACGGCGTCTGACAGCGTGCTGCTGAAGAAGAACACCCAGCCGATCATGACGATGAACATCGTGTACAGATGGCGCGTCCACGACGGGGCGTTTTCCAGGTATTTTCCGTAAACATATTTTTCAAGTATGAGGATGATACCGTAGTAGAGTCCCCATGCGACAAAGTTCCAGCTCGCGCCGTGCCAGAGTCCAGTGAGGCCCCACACGATCATGAGGTTCAGCATGTGGCGCGGTACGGAGACTCTGTTCCCTCCGAGAGGGATGTAGAGGTACTCACGGAACCATGAGCTGAGGGAGATGTGCCATCTCCTCCAGAACTCCGTTATGGTCCTTGAAATGTACGGGTACTTGAAGTTTTCCTGGAACCTGAAGCCGAATATCCTTCCGAGACCTATGGCCATGTCGGAATATCCGCTGAAGTCGAAGTATATCTGCATCGTGTACGCGATCATGCCGACCCAGTAGATAACGATCGAAATGTTGTCGGTCGACAGGCCGAGCACCGTCTTGTGGAGTTCGCCGAATGCGTTTGCGAGCAGCACTTTTTTACCGAGTCCGAATATGAACCTTACAGCGCCGTCGCCTATGCCCTCGAGATCAGTGTGCCTTTCGTCGAGCTGTTCCGAGATGTCCCTGTATTTTACGATAGGACCTGCTATGAGCTGCGGGAAGAGCGCGAGGTACAGGGCGAACTTTATGAGGTTGCTCTGCTGCTTCACTTTGTCGTGGTATACGTCAAATATGTATGAAAGCGCCTGGAACGTGTAGAACGAGATCCCGATCGGCAGCGAAAGGGCCGTGTAATGGATGTTCGTCCCGAGCACGCTGTTCAGCGTATCCATGAAGAAGCCGAAGTACTTGAAGAACCCGAGTATGCAGAGGTTCATTATTATAGTGAACACGAGGTTCCTGAGCCCGGTGCCGCCCTGTCTCTGTTCGCGCTTTATCTGGAACGCCATGAAATAGTTGAAGAATATGCTGTATATCATGAGGAAGACGTAGACCGGCTCGCCCCAGCTGTAGAAAACCAGGCTGGCGATGAGAAGGAGCACGTTCCTCCACTGGATCTTTTCCTTAGGGATCGCGAAATAAAGGCAGATCACGACAGGCAGGAAATAGTACAGGAAAGTGATGCTGCTAAATAACATTCAGGAACACCTCCTCGTACTTTTCAGGCTGCTTTGCCGTGCAGTAGAAAATATAACTGCCTCTCTTCGTTATGACCGCGTTGTTGAGGAGAGCGACCTGCTCAGGGGCATATCCCTCGAATATCTTGAGCTGCGACTGGATGCGGTCTTCCATCTCGTCCTGCACGCCGTCAAGATCGCTCTTATTGCTTACTTTTACTATAACGAGTTCTGTCGCGTTCATCGCGTCTTCGCTTTTGTAGTAAAGGACACCGGCATACTGAGAGGCGTCTATGTTCATGAACTGCATGAGCTGCCTGTCAGTCTGCTTTTTCATTTCCTTCGTGATGTGGGCTTCGGACTCGAGGTGCTTTGAGATCGTGCCCATGCTCACGTTTTTCGATGTATTCGAATGATAAACGGCCGCGAGGAAGGCGATGATGATGACTACAAGAACGATCTTGAGTACGAGCGAGCCCTCCGGCGCCGTGATGTTTCTGCTTTTTTCCTTGATATTCATTAAAGTCCTGCCCTCAGGATGATTTCGTTAAGGTATAGCGGATAGAACTTCGGGTCGACGTGGATGCCGTCCCCGGCGTAGAGTTTCGGATTTTCCTTCAGGATAAAGGTTATGTCGATGTATTTATAACCGTCTTCCCTGCACATCTTCATCAGCGCCTTGTTGAACTTGGCGTAATTGCCGAGGTTTTTCTTTTTCTTTATCGCCGACTTTGACGGCACCGATATGCTCACTATGTATATCTTAGTCTGAGGCGCGAGTTTCTTGAATTCACTGAGGCGCTGTCTGTATGCCTTTATGAAGCGCTTCGAGTCGCCGCGCATGTGGAGCGTGTCGTTCATGCCGAACGTGAAGAACGCCTTTTCAGGGTAAGTCTTCGCCGCTTTCCTGATGTTCGATCCGGCATTTTCGAGCGAGCCTCCCACGGAGCTGAATACCTGGGCGTCCGAGAGGAAGCCGTACGCGTTGAGTCCGGATGTTATGGAGTCGCCGATGAATACGCACGAGCTGAATATCTCGGTGTACTGCGCGCTCGTCAGGGCTTTTCCTGTGCCGGTGACTTTCTTCGAAGCGGTGCTGTTTTTCTTTATTTCCTTTTCGACCGTCTTGACGTCTGAGAAATCGTGGGATTTCACGGTCTTTATATTCGATTCGACGGTCTTCGTGCTCACGCCTGACTTCATGTTGAAGCTCAGGAGATGGAACACGAATGAGATCGCGACGATGATGCATAAGATCTTTAGGATGAACATCAGGATCGCGTGAGCGTTTTTCTCCGGGAGAAAATTATTCAGTATATCTTTCATCGTTAAAATGTTTTCCTTATATATGATATGTTGTCTTGTGGATGCTGCAGGCCGGCAGGAGCCGCCGCGGCAGAGATATATATAAAATAGTTTTTATATGATTCTGTTAAAAAATATATGCGATTTCCATCAAATCGCACTTACTATACTATATAATTTGTCATGTGATTTCAACATTGATATGCTTAAGTTAACAGAAAAAACAAAATAGATGAAAGTGCGGCCGGCGCGCGGAAAGTGCCTCCCGGCGCCAAGTGTTGACATTTCAACAGACAGGTGGTATCATAAATAAAACTTTTGAATGATGTTGATTTCATTAAAGAGTGGGTTCGCCCACTCTTTAAGTTTTAAAAGGGGAAATTACATGATCCTGAAGGATGGAAAAAACAAGACAGAAAAGCTCATAGACGGGCTCGCGGGAGAGTTCCTCGAGGAGAACGGTCTTGAGCTCTACTACGCCGAATATAAAAAAGAAGGACCTGAGTGGTTCCTCTACGTTTTTATCGACAAGGCCGAAGCCGCGTCAGATGAAGACGAAGGGAGCAGGCGCTACATCAGCACCGACGACTGCGAGAAGGTGAGCCGGTACCTCAGTGACAGGCTGGATGAAGCAGATGTCATAAAGCAGAAATACACGCTCATCGTGAGCTCGCCGGGTCTTGACAGACAGCTGAGGGACAGGAAGGACTTCGAACGATATATCGGCAGTGAAGTCGACATAAAGCTTTATAAAAAGATCGACGGCAGCAAGGACCTGAGCGGCGAACTCACAGGCTTCACGGACGAAGCCGTGACAGTCGCTGCCGGCGGCGAAGTTAAGGAAATACCATTTGACGATATAGTAAAAGTTTGCCTTGCAGTGCTCTTTTAAGGAGGTAAAGAGAAAAAATGAACAAAGAATTTATCGAAGCTCTTAATGATCTGGAAAAGGAAAAGCATATCTCCAAGGACATGCTTCTTGAGACCATTGAGCTGGCGCTCAAACAGGCCTACAAGAAAAATTACGGCTCGGCCGACAATGTCCGCGTATGCATAGACCCTGACCAGGGAGACGTGACTGTACTGGCAAGCAAGGAGATAGTCGAGAACGTAGAGGATGATCTGACCCAGATCTCTCTCGATGAAGCTCACGAGATCGATGACCGTTACGAGATAGGCGACTCGATCGAGTTCCAGGTGACACCGTCCGATTTCGGAAGGATCGCCGCGCAGGCCGCTAAGCAGGTCGTCGTACAGAGGATCAGAGAAGCCGAGAGAGGAATGGTGTACGACCAGTACAGCACGAGGCAGGGACAGGTCGTTACAGGCCGCGTCTCAAGGAAGAGCGGCCAGACTATATATGTCGACCTCGACAATGCTGAGGGCATCCTCCCTGTAAAAGAGCAGGTGAGCGGCGAGCATTTCGACATACGCCAGCGCATAAAGGTCTACATCATGGATGTCAAGAAATCCACGAAGGGACCTCAGGTCTACCTTTCGAGGTCGCATCCGGGACTTGTTAAATGCCTGTTCGAGCAGGAAGTGCCGGAGATACAGGACGGCATCGTTGAGATAAAGGGCATAGCAAGGGAAGCCGGCTCAAGGACGAAGATGGCTGTAGCATCAAACGACCCGGGCGTAGATCCGGTAGGTTCATGCGTAGGTTCAAGGGGCGCCAGGGTACAGGCCGTGGTAGACGAGCTCGGCGGCGAAAAGATTGATATCATCCCTTGGAGCAGCGATCCTGCTGAGTTCATAAGCAACGTGCTCAGCCCGGCAGACGTGGAAGCAGTCATCATCGACTACGATGAGGGAAAAGTCGCTACAGTGATCGTTCCTGACACGCAGCTCTCGCTCGCGATCGGGAAACAGGGCCAGAACGTAAGGCTCGCGGCCAAGGTTTCCGGCTGGAAGATCGACATCAAGAGCCATTCTCAGTATGAGGAGGCAAGAAGCGACGAGGATTCAGACCTCTACGATGCTGATGTCGAGATCGTAGATCCGGACTCTGAAGAGTACGGATACGAAGAGGCTGATGACGCTCAGGCCGCGGACGAAGCCGCTGAAGCAGCAGATGCCGCGGATGAGGCTGCTGACGATGTGGCAGGCGAAGCTGAGGCGGAGGCTGAAGCTGATGATGCTGCCGCGGCTGAAGAAGCGCCTGAGACAGAGGAGGCTGAAGAAGCCGATGAGCAGGAAGAACAGCAGCAGTAAGAACAAGAGCGTACCGATGAGGACATGCATCGGCTGCAGGGAACAGAAGCCGAAGTCTTCCATGACGAGGATCGCCTTTTATGAAGGCGCGCTTTCCGTTGACACGACGGGCAAGGCGAAGGGCAGAGGCGTTTACGTCTGCGATGACCCGGAGTGCGTTAAAGCGGCAAGAGACAGGAAGGCCCTGCAGAGAGCTTTCAAGACGAATTTTGACAAAGATACCTTAGACAGGATCTTTGGGGAATTGGAGAAAAAAGATTAACAGCAATAAACCACTGACATATCTCGGTTTCGCGGCGAGAGCGAGGAAGATCCAGTGCGGCTACAACACAGTGCTGCAGCTGGTGGCCCGCAGGAAGGCAAAGCTCGTTATTATCGCTGAAGATACCGGAGAAAATACAAAGAAGAAGATCACGCAGAAATGCGGATCGGCAGGCGTCAGATCGAGGATCTGGGGCACTGCGTCGGAATTGTCCCACGCGGCCGGCAAAGATGACAAGGGCGTCTTTGCGGTGACGGACGAACATTTTGCTGAAGTCATAACTGAGGAGATTGACCGCATTCAATCAGAAGGAGAAGGTTTTAATGACAAAGAAAGTATATGAACTTGCGAGAGAAATGGGCGTCGCAAGCAAAGATCTCGTGGCCAGAGCCAAAGAGATGGGCATCGATGTCAAAAGCCATATGAGCGTCCTCAAAGACGATGACATCGCCAGGCTCACGGGAAAAGCTCCGTCAAAGCACGTATTCGCGGAGGACAGCGCGAAAAAGCATCACGGTCCTATAGGCAAGCCTATCGTAGACGAGGCCTTCCTGGCGAGAAGAGAAAAAGCCAGGGAAGAGAAGGCAGAGGCTGCCGCTAAGGAGAGCGGGGACAAGACGGCTGTAAAGGCTGAGGCGCCTGTGGAAGAGAAAAAGGAAGAGAATAAGAAGGAAGCTGCTGAAAAAACTCCTGCGGCTGAAGCAGAAAAGGCTGCGGGCGAAAAGGCAGCAAAGCCTGAGACAGCGGAAGCGGCTGAAAAGAAGACTGCGGAAAAAGCAGCTGAAAAAACGGCTGATAAGGACGCTCCAGCTGAAAAACAGGCGGAAAAAGCAGAAAGATCCGAAAAGGCTGATAAAAAGGACGAAAAGGCCGGACAGGACAGGAAGCCGGAGAAAACCGGCGGCGACGAAGCCGCAGATGAGAGGAACGCGAAGAAAGCTGACAGATCCGGAGCGGATGCGGCCGCAAAGGACAAAAACAGCGGCGCGTCTCATCCAAAGCAGGAAAAGACAGGTCCTGTCATCCATATCATAAAGAAATCAGAGCTCGATCTTCAGAAACCTTCGATCGGAAGCGCTGTAGTAAGACGTCCTTCGCCGGGAGCAGCCGGTAAGGACAATAAGAAGCCTCGCAGGAGAAGAGGCGACAGCCAGGGCCAGAGAACTGACGGACACGGAGACAGGAGAACGTCTTCAAGACCGGGCAGGAGAAATGAAGGCCAGGGAGATAACGAACAGAGACGCGGCGGCAGACAGGCAGCCCAGGGCGGGAACCAGCAGGGCGCAAGACATCAGACCGTACGCAGGAACTTCGGCGGCGGGATGGAATCCTCGCAGGATAACGGCGGACAGAACCAGAACCGCAGGAGAGACGACAGGAAGAAATCAAAGCGCAGCTTTGACAAGTACGACAAATTCGAGGAGAAATCACTCGAAAGGCGCGAGCGCAAGAAGTACAACAAGCCGAAGAAGACAGAACCTGAAGAGGAAGAAGTAGTACTTCCGGAAGGAACGATCACGATGAAAGCTCCTATCACGGTCGCGGGATTCTGCGAGCAGGCTGATGTATCGACATCAAAGGTCATCATGACGCTGATGAAACTCGGTATCATGGCCAACATCAACCAGGAACTCGATAAGGACACCATAGACATCCTCGCTGAGGAACTCGGCATCCAGGTCGTAGTCACAGAAGAGGAAGAAGAAGTCGTAGAAGAAGGCATCGAAGATTACAAGGACAAGGAAGAAGACCTCGTACCAAGGCCGCCTATCATCACTGTAATGGGCCATGTAGACCATGGTAAGACTTCGCTCCTCGATGCCATCAGGAAGACGAATGTCACTGCTACAGAGTCAGGCGGCATCACACAGAAGATCGGTGCTTCCGAGGTAGAGATAAACGGCAGGAAGATCGTTTTCCTCGATACGCCGGGACACGAAGCGTTCACTGCGATGAGAGCAAGAGGTGCGCATATCACTGATATCGCAGTCCTCGTAGTAGCCGCAGACGACAGTGTAAAGCCGCAGACCATAGAGTCGATCAGCCATGCGAAGGCTGCCGGCGTTCCTATGATCGTGGCCATAAACAAGATGGATAAGCCGGGCGCTAACCCTGACAAGGTAAAGAAAGACCTCGCTGACAACGGAGTCCTCGTCGAGGACTGGGGCGGCGACGTCATCAGCGTACCTGTTTCAGCAAAGAAGGGAACGGGCATAAAAGAACTCCTCGAGATGATACTTCTCCAGGCAGACATGCTCGAGCTCAAGGCTAACCCTAACAGGCTGGCAAAGGGAAGCGTCATAGAAGCCAGACTCGATAAGTCAAAGGGTGCCGTTGCCACACTCCTTGTAATGAACGGTACACTCAAGGCAGGCCAGAGCATCGTCGCAGGAACATGTTCCGGAAGGATCAGGCTCATGACGAACTCGAAGGGCAGGAAGATAAGAGAAGCCGGACCTTCTACAGCAGTAGAGGTGCTCGGACTTACAGACGTCCCTCAGGCAGGCGATGAATTCGACGCGGTGAGAGACGACAAGGCAGCGAGAGAGATCGCGGAGAACAGGAAAGAGAAGCTCAGAGAAGAAGTCCTCGCAAAGAACTCAAGCACGACGCTCGAGAAACTCTTCAGCGAGCTCAAGGAGGGCGAAGTCAAGGACCTCAACCTCATCATAAAGGCAGACGTACAGGGTTCTGTCGGCGCGATCGTATCTTCGCTCGAAAAACTCAACAACGATCAGGTCAGAGTAAATGTCATCCACAGCGGTGTCGGAACGATCACAGAGTCCGACGTCATGCTTGCTGAGACATCTGACGCTGTAATCATAGGATTTAACGTAAGACCTACTTCGGCAGTGACATCCGCGGCTGACAGAGCCGGCGTGGAGATCAGGCTCTACACAGTCATCTACGATATGATAGATGATGTAGAAGCTGCCATGAAGGGTATGCTCGCACCTGTTGTCAGGGAAGAGATGCTCGGAAAAGCCGAAGTCAGGAGCACATTCAAGGTGCCTAATGTCGGCATCGTTGCCGGCGCCTATGTCACAGAAGGCAAGGTCGCAAGGAACGCTCAGGTCAGACTCGTAAGAGACGGCATCGTCATCCACGAGGGCAAACTTTCTTCCCTCAAGCGTTTCAAAGACGACGCCAAAGAAGTCAACCAGGGCTATGAGTGCGGTATCGGCATCGAAGATTACAATGATATCAAGGACGGAGATGTCATCGAATGCTTCCACATGGTCGAGACCAGGGACGAAGATGACAAGTGATCCGCCTCATGAGGTAGAGATATGGCTGTACAGAAAAGACATTACAGACAGGGCAGGCTCGGCGAGGAGATAAAG
>JBJETC010000253.1:0-1658 GCA_051883115.1 Anaerovoracaceae bacterium | reverse complement strand
TGAGAAAAGGGAAGGCAGCCGACACGAAGTTTTCCTCAACGAAGAAAAGCCTTACCTGTATCAGCGGCCTGCCACCCCATTTGAAGTAGCCGACTGGAAGCAGGCTACTGTCCAGTACAATTATCACATATTCGTCGAGGGGATGTACTACTCAGTTCCCTATCAGTACATCGGCAAGAAAGTAGATGTCCGCGTCACGGCGACCATGATCGAGGTTTACGCCAAAAGCAGCAATGATCAAACCCGTATCGCATCTCACAAGCGGCTTTACGGTAGAAAGGGGCAGTACAGCACAGTAAAAGAGCATATGCCTGAAAATCACCAGCATGTGGGTGACTGGAGCGGTGATCGATTCCGCAGATGGGCCGAGAGGATCGGTCCAGAAACCTATAAGGTCATAGATGGCCTTCTGACCTCCGCAAGGGTCGAACAACAGGCCTATCGTGGCTGCATGGGTATTCTCAAGCTCTCCGAGAAATACTCAAATGACGGGCTTGAAAAAGCCTGTGCGAAGGCGTTGAGCTATTCTGCAACGCCGACCTACAGAGTTGTGTGCGATGTCATCGAATCCCTGTACCCGAAGAAGTCAGGGACTGCATCCACAGCCGGAAGCAAATCCGACGATACCAGTAACAGCCATGGCATTACCCGCGGCGCTGATTACTACAGGAGGTCTTAAACTATGCTCAAACAGGCAACTATCGACAAACTCATTGAAATGCGTCTCACCTCGATGGCAGATGGATACCGTCTCCAGTGCGATGATTCCTCTATGGCAGGTCTCAGCTTTGACGATCGCTTTGGCATGCTTGTAGACCGCCAGTATGACAGCCGCAAGTCGAATACAATCAAGCGTCTGATCAAGAACGCCCAGTTCAACGAGTCCAGTGCTTGTGTCGCCGACATCGATTATTCTCACGGCCGAAAGCTGAATAAGCAGCTGATCCAGGACCTGGCATCGTGCGAGTACATCAGTACGCATCATGACGTGTCAATCACCGGCGCAACCGGGTCCGGAAAGACGTACCTTGCGAATGCTCTCGGCATCGAGGCTTGCAAGCACTTCTACAAAACCCGGTACGTGAGGGTCCCGGACATGCTTTTGGAGCTGAAGGTCGCACGTTGCAACGACACCTATAACAAGGTGCTCGACCGATACACAAAACCGACCCTTCTGATACTGGACGAATGGCTCCTGATCAAGCCGGCACACGATGATCAGGTCAACCTCCTTGAGGTTCTCGAACGGCGCTATGGCAGATCCTCCACGATCTACTGCTCACAGTACACTCAGGACGGTTGGTACGAACAGCTTGGAGGGGAGGATAACACCCTTACAGATGCCATCATGGACCGCATCATCCACAACACGTACAAGATCGATATCGTGCCAGTAGATCCTACAAAGGACATCTCCATGAGGCAGGTGTACGGCCTCCGCTAGAGGTTTAACGACTACGTCGTACAGTTTTGCGAGTAAAGGGCGCCAAGGCGCCACTTAACATCTTGTTTGTATCGGTACCGGAGCTCCGGAATAGCGGTACCCGCTACTCCGGAACGCCGGTACATTTCAACCGGAATATTCATGAGCTATAGGGCGTGACCGTCGAAGGGCTCGAAACACTCCGGCGGAATCATCCATCATCACATTAATTGAT
>JBJETC010000252.1:0-1674 GCA_051883115.1 Anaerovoracaceae bacterium | reverse complement strand
CAAGCCTTTCCTGTATAAAATGATACGCGTCATGGTGAATAACGAGATCGAGGACTCTAAGGAAAATGATCCGGCCGATCCTGTTCCGGCCGTATAATAACGCCGTTTTTCCCGGCGCGTAAAAATTGCATGGTAAAAATACAGAAGATCCGGTTGTAACGCCGGATCTTTTGTTATATACTCTAATTTGCGAATTTCTAAGTAGCTAAAAATAATAAAGTGGGGTGAAATTTAATGGCAAATATCAAATCCGCAAAAAAGAGAGTTAAAGTAACTGAGAAAAAGACAGCTGACAACAGGCGCCGTAAGAACGAGATCAAGAACCTCCTGAAGGATTTTGACCTCCAGATCGCTGAGGGCAAACTCGACGAGGCTGCTGCAACAAGGACAGCCGCAGAGAAGCAGCTCAGAAAGGCAGCTGACAAGCACACAGTCTCCAAGCAGGCTGCAAGCAGGAAAGTTTCCCAGATCACTAAGAAACTCAACGCCGCGAAAGCAGCAAAATAAGACTCACCCGTCCCCACCTGTGTACAGCTGGTACACATGCTATGAGCAAAAAACGATGGAAGTGTCTCCCATCGTTTTTTTATTGAAAATCAAGGAGGTATGAAATGTCACTACATATCGCTATCGACGACAAAGCACCTGTAGCAAAGACCGTGCTCATGCCGGGAGATCCGCTCCGCGCAAAGTACATCGCGGATAACTATCTCGAAGACGTAAAACAGTATTCTTCTATCAGGAACATGTATGGTTTCACCGGGACGTACAAGGGCGTGCCTGTCTCTGTCCAGGGAAGCGGCATGGGAATGCCTTCTATGGGGATATATTCGTGGGAACTCCTTAACGAGTTCGACGTGCAGAACATCATCAGGATCGGCACAGCCGGATCTTTCAATGAAAAAATCGATATCGGCGATGTCGTTGTCGCGCTCGCTGCTTCGACTGACTCGTCGTATGAACATACATATGAGCTGCCCGGCCACTATTCGCCGTCATGCAGCTATGAGCTCCTGACGAAGGTCCAGGATGCAGGAAGAGAAAAGAACATAGACTTCACCGCCGGGAACGTCGTATCATGCGACGTCTTCTATGAGATAAACGAAGACTGGTGGAAAAAATGGAAGCAGCTCGATGTGCTGGCTGTAGAGATGGAAACAGCGGCGCTCTACATGAACGCGGCTTACAAGAGCAGGAACGCGATCTCTATCCTGACGATAAGCGACCAGTTCGTTTCGGGCGCCAGAGCGACTGTAGAGCAGCGCCAGAACGGCTTCACGAACATGATGGAGCTCGCGCTCGAGACTGCTGTTAAGATGGATGCTGAAAGCAGCGAAAAATAGAGATCCTGATAAATCAGTGAAATGAAAAAGGCAGCCTGCAGCTGCCTTTTTTTCGTATCTCAATTAAAATATCAGATCTGAGAAGGGATTTTTCCCCTAGTCTGTCATGACAGGCCCGTCGTACTCGAACGCAGGCATGAGCTTCATCTTGAAGAGGTTCTGTCTGTGCAGCCTGTCGATCTTTTCTTTTGCCTCAGCGTCATCGCACACGCCGGTCCTTATGTACCTGTCAAGCGTGTCATATGTGAAGCCGAGTTTGTCCTCGTCAGTCATGCCGGACAGTCCGTCCGAAGGAACTTTTTCCACGAGGTCCGAAGGAAGACCGAGGCTT
>JBJETC010000251.1:0-1682 GCA_051883115.1 Anaerovoracaceae bacterium | reverse complement strand
TGAGAAAAACGGGCAGGGCTTTGCCGTACACGGCGTGATGAAAAGCGTAGCGGGCAGGCTGCTGAAGCACGAACACAGGAATACCGATATACTCGTCCTGAGAAAAGGCTCCGGCACCGGCGACGCTAAGAACGCCGTGCACCTCGCGCACAACGCCGGGGAGATACATACATCTAAGGATCCTGAAAAGGACAGACAGTACATAGAAGCCGTGTTCGGCCCGTGCATGTATTCAGAACACGAGATGAGGATACTGGAAAACGAGCTCTGCGCCGGGAATGACGCCGGATGCAGGCTCTGGTTCACACGGTCGGGCGAAGGCATGGACACGTCGACAAAAGAAGGACGTGACCTCAGGGCTGACGAAGAGCGTCAGAAAAAGAGAAATGAAAAATTCATGTCGGACCACAAGTTCCAGATACAGGAAAGCATAAGGAACCTGACGGCAAACACCGACACGATATTCTCGTCGTACCTGAGGTTCCTGCCTGAGAGATCAAGGCGCGGGAAGCTCGATCCTTCCATAGCGTACAGACTGCCTGTGCTCGACGACCCTGATGTTTTCCTCGCCGATTCCGACATGGCGGAATACACTGTTTCGGTGGATCTGCTGCTCGACGCTTCACAGTCGAGGATGAACTCGCAGGAAGAGATAGCGTCGCAGGCGTATATAATAGCGAAAAGTTTTGAGAGCTGCCACATCCCGGTGAGGGTCACGGCTTTCCGTTCGCTCAGGGGATATACGGTCATCCAGAGGCTGAAAGACTACGGTGACATGAAATGCACCGGGATATCGTCGTATTACGCCGGAGGCTGGAACAGAGACAGCCTTTGTCTAAAAGCCCTTGAGCATGTCATGGAGGATGAGAAGCAGGGAAGTGAGAAAAAGAGGATACTCCTCGTGCTGACAGACGCGAACCCTAATGACTCGGTGCCGATGCCCCCGAAGGAAGGCGGCATCATGAACAGGGAATATGAAGGCCCGGCGGCTGTCGAGGAGACGGAAAAAGCTGTGAGGAGCCTCAGGAACCACGGTATAAGGACCGCGGCCATATTCCTCGGCGCGTCGTCGCACCTCGAGAATGTCCATCTGATATACGGTCAGGAGTATGTGAGGATAAAAAGGATAAACCAGCTTGCGGACGCGGTCAGTTCGCTCCTGAAGATGAACCTGAGAGAAATGCCGATAGAGCAGTAAAAAACCCGGCGGTACATTATCTGTACCTGCCGGGATCTTTTGCTTTTCATGGTAAGTTCAGTTTATCAAGTTTATTATTCTCGGTTCTCGAGTTCTTCTCTGTGCCTTTCAGGGCCGTCTTTCATGAGCTCGTCTGTGCTCACGACCTCAGATACGAGGCCGCTCTGTCTTATGACTTCAAGAGCGCGGTCTTTCTGCGACTCCTTTACGTTGATAAAGTAAACGTCACGGTCGATCCTGCCCTTCGCGCCCATGTCCCTCGGATCTATCTGCGAAGCGCAGCCGCCGGCGATTATCTCCTCCTGAAGGTAGTGCCCCGTGCTGACGCCTTTGACACCTGCGTCCTTTAAGGCCTTTTTTATTTCGTTCCACGTTTCCTTGTCCCTTTTCCTGTAGACAGGGACCTTTTTTTCAAATAAAGACATGATCTTACCTCTTTTATATCACGCACAGCCCGGCGTAAAAAACAGCCGCGGCTTTTCAT
>JBJETC010000250.1:0-1708 GCA_051883115.1 Anaerovoracaceae bacterium | reverse complement strand
AGTCCCGGGTCCCAGCCTGCCGAGATGACAGCGACTTTCTCGCTCTTCTTAGCTGCTTCGTTTACCGCGATGTAGTGATCAGCTATCTTCGCGTGTGTGTCGAAACTGTCGACAACGTTGAAGTTTGCCGCTATTTCAGGTGTCATCTCTGGAAGGTCCGTAGCGCTCCCGCCGCAGAGGATGATAACGTCGATCTTGTCTGCGTAGTCAGCGATCTCGCTGTAAGAAACTACAGGTACCGATTTCTCCGCGATCTTTACTGTCTTTGGGTCGCGCCTCGTGAAAACTGCCACGAGCTCCATGTCTTCGCTGTTGTTTACTGCGGCTTCGGCGCCTCTCCCGAGGTTGCCGTAGCCGACTATGCCGATTCTCATCATATATGTGATATCTCCTGTTCTTTGATTTTCTCTTTTATCTCTTTATATATACCCTTATATACCCCGGATCTGTTCCGTGACCCCTCACATGATATCCGGGATTTCCTCATTTATCCTTACCCGTCCGCCGAACGGCCTTTTTCCCCTTGAGGCCCGGCGGCATACTCCTTTTATTTCGAAGCTATAAGATCGTCCATGTCGTACATCCCCTTATTCTGTCCGACAAGGAACTTCGCCGCAGCGATGGCGCCTTCCGCGAAAAGGGAAGGGTCGTGGGCTTCGTGCTTCAGTGTGATCGTCTGACTGTCCGTAGCGAAGATGACTTCGTGGATGCCTGTGACGTTGCCCATCCTGAGGGAGTGTATACCGATCTCGTCAGGCTGTCTGCGGCTCGAACCTGATCTGCCGTACTGGTAATGCAGGTTCGGTCTTACGGCTCTTACTGAGTCTGCAAGCATCAGAGCGGTGCCGCTCGGTGCGTCCTGCTTCCTGTTGTGATGCGCTTCGACGATCTCGACATCGCAGTCGGACATGATCCTGGCCGCCTGTTTCACGAACTGGTTGAGAAGGGCGATGCCCACCGACATGTTGGCTGACTTGAACACAGGTATTTTCTCAGATGCCTGCTGGATCAGCGCCGACTCGGCTTCAGTGAATCCCGTCGTGCAGACTACGACCGGAAGGTCGTTCGCGACGCAGTATTCCATGAGGCCGCTTATTGCGGTGTGCACGGAAAAATCTATGACGACATCCGCATCGCCGTCGAACATGCCGATGTTCGGGATCATTTTGTCTCCGCCGTGAGGACTCACGAGTGCCGCGATCTCTATATCCGGATCGTTGTCAGCCATTTCTGTCAGGATCCTGCCTATACGTCCGTTGGCGCCGTTGATAATAACTTTCAGACTCATACATTTACCCCCTGTTTTCTCATTTCCGCGATCAGTTCATTGTAATGATCTTCCTCCATAGGTGTAAGAGGGAGACGAACATAGTTGCTGCAGAAGCCCATCGCCGCCATGGCTGCCTTTACAGGGATCGGGTTGACCTCTGAGAAAAGGTCGGCTATGAGGCGTCTGTATCTGAGCTGGAGCTCAGCTGCTCCTTTGACATCACCTTTCAGGAATCTGTCGCACATTTCCTTCGTCTGGGCAGGCATGATGTTCGAAAGGACTGAGATGACTCCGAGTCCGCCGACAGACATGATAGGTATGATCTGGTCGTCGTTGCCGGAGTAAACATCGAGCTTGTCGCCGACTCTCGAGATCGTGTCTGTGATCTTGGAGATGTTGCCGCAGGCTTCCTTGATAGCCACGACATTTTCAATGTCA
>JBJETC010000249.1:0-1712 GCA_051883115.1 Anaerovoracaceae bacterium | reverse complement strand
AGGAAGTCATCATGGGTGACGTACTCCAGGGCGGACTCGGACAGAACGTTGCAAGACAGATGTCACTTGACGCTGGTCTTCCTATCACGACACCGGCTATGACAATCAACAAGGTCTGCGGATCAGGACTCAGAGCAGTTGAGCTCGCAGCACAGATCATCAAGGCCGGCGACGAAGATATCATCGTAGCAGGCGGCGCTGAGAACATGTCAGCTACAGCATATGCGCTTCCTAAGGCTCGCTGGGGACAGAGAATGTTCGACGGCAAGGTAGTCGACATGATGGTAAACGACGGACTCTGGGACGTATTCAACAACTATCACATGGGTATGACAGCTGAGAACGTTGCTGAGCAGTGGGGCATCACAAGAGAAGAGATCGATGAGTTCTCACTCTCTTCACAGCAGAAGGCAGAAGCTGCTATCAAGGCTGGAAAATTCAAGGACGAGATCGTTCCTGTAGAGATCCCTCAGAGAAAGGGTGATCCTATCGTATTCGATACAGATGAATTCCCAAGATTCGGATCAACGATGGAAGGTCTTTCAAAGCTCAAACCTGCATTCAAGAAAGACGGCGGTATCGTTACAGCAGGAAACGCTTCCGGAATCAACGATTCAGGCGCAGCTGTCGTAGTTATGTCTGCTGACAAGGCTAAAGAGCTTGGAATCAAGCCGCTCTTCAAGATCGTTTCTTACGCATCTGCAGGCGTTGACCCTAAGATCATGGGTGTTGGACCTGTTCCGGCAACAAAGAAGGCTCTTGAGAAAGCCGGCCTCACGATCGACGACATGGATCTTTACGAAGCAAACGAAGCATTCGCAGCTCAGTCAGTTGCAGTAGCAAGAGAACTGAAGCTCGATCCTGACAAGCTCAACGTAAACGGCGGAGCTATCGCTCTCGGACATCCTATCGGAGCATCCGGCTGCAGGATCCTCATCACACTTATGTATGAGATGATGAAGAGACCTGAGACTCATAAGGGTCTTGCAACACTCTGCATCGGCGGCGGCATGGGAACAGCATGCATCATCGAGAAGTGCGAGTAATCTGAACTTAATAAATGCCGGCTGATGTCGAAGTGAAACAGAAGGCGGCGATGTAAAAGGGAGGCTCAGGCCTCCCTTTTTCAATGCCTTCAGTGATTTGCCATTGAAATTTGAACATGATAAAATATATATACTATGTTCAAAATCAACATACCTAAAAAAGCTGAAATAATCATGGATCACCTTGAATCGAGAGGCTTCTCGTCGTACATCGTCGGCGGGAGCGTCAGGGATTCCATCATGGGCGAAACTCCGAGCGACTGGGACATCTGCACGTCGGCGAGACCGGAGCAGGTCGAGGACGCCCTCATGGACTGCCAGGCCGTGAACAAGATCATCGAGACAGGCATAAAGCACGGCACGGTCACGGCTGTGTCCGGTACGAGCACGTTCGAGATCACGACGTTCAGGGTCGACGGCTCATATTCCGACGGGCGTCATCCTGATTCTGTCGAGTTCAGGACAGACGTCAGAGACGATCTTTCGAGAAGGGATTTCACGATAAACGCCATGGCGTATTCCGAGAAGGAAGGCCTCATAGACCCGTTCGGCGGCCGTGATGACATAGAGAAAAAAGTCATCCGCTGCGTAGGAGAGCCTGAAAAAAGGTTCGAGGAGGATGCGCTCAGGATCATGCGCGCGCTCAGGTTCGCGTCGAAGCTCGGT
>JBJETC010000248.1:0-1717 GCA_051883115.1 Anaerovoracaceae bacterium | reverse complement strand
ATCCAAGATCTACAGCATCCTGAGCCAGACGTCGACAGTCTACGACAGGAACGGCAAGACCGTGGACAAGGTCTATGAAGGTCAGAACAGGATCAACGTAAAATACAAGGATATCCCTGACAACCTCGTGAATGCTTTCGTGGCGCTTGAAGACAAGACATTCTGGAAACATCACGGATTCAATATCATCAGGATATTCGGAGCTATAAAGGATTCAATTTTCTCCGGCGGCAGCGTCAGCGGAACGAGTACGATCACCCAGCAGCTCGCGAGGAACGTATTCCTGCAATCGAGCATGAGCGAGCACTCCATGCGGCGAAAAATAGTCGAGGCGTGGTACACGGTCAAGCTGGAGAGCCACCTTTCGAAAAAGGAGATAATGGAAGCTTACCTCAACACCATTTATCTCGGATTCAACAGCAATGGTGTCGCAGCGGCATCGCAGGCATATTTTTCAAAAGATATAAAGGATCTTTCCATAGCTCAGTGCGCTATGCTCGCCGCCCTTCCGCAGAAGCCGACGGGATACGCACCTGTAGTCCTTGTTGAAAACAGCTCGGTGAAGAGCGGCCAGAAGGTGCTCAAGAAAACATCGAGCGGGACATATATCCTTAATGACGCAGGTATCGGAAGAAGGAACACATGCCTGAAGCTCATGTACGAGCAGGGCTACATCACGAAGGCTCAGTACAATAAGGCCGTTAATACGAAGCTCGAGGACATGGTCGATCCTGATTACTCAGCGACGAGCTCAAAGGCTTCATACTTCACAGACTACGTCGTTGAACAGGTAATAAAGGACCTCCAGTCAGAGCAGAAGCTCTCTTATACAGAAGCTTACAACAAGGTATATAAGGGCGGACTCAAGATCTACAGTACTGTAAACAAGAAGGCTCAGAGGGTCGTAGAGAAGGAATTCAAGAAGGATTCCAACTTCCCTAACCCGACGAGCATCAGTTACGACAGCTCCGGAAACATCCTTGATAAATACGGCACTATCGTAATGTACAAATACTCCAACTATATAAGCGGAGGAAAATTCAGGTTCAGGTCAAGTGAGATAAAGAAAAACAGCGACGAATCCATGACGATAAAGAAAGGCAAACGTCTGAGGATCTATACGACGACGGCAAGTGACGGGACGACAGATTACCTTCTCTCCTTCCCTAACATGTACACGTTCAGCGGAGGGAAGCTTTACTCCATCTCGGGAGGAAACATCAACATCCCTCAGAAGTACAAGTCACTCGATAAGAGCGGCAACGTCGTGATCTCGGCGAAATACTTCAAGTCGTCTGACGGCAAGGGCGTATTCAAAAAATCAGGAAACACCTGGTATATCAACCGCAGCAACCTCGTTATCAATCAGAAAGTCATCCAGCCTCAGGCAGCGATGACGATCATCGATAACAGCACAGGCCAGATAATAGCCATGGTCGGCGGAAGAAAAGCTACGGGCAAGATGATCTACAACAGAGCTGTAACGACAAGGCAGCCTGGTTCTTCCATAAAGCCTCTCGCAGTTTATTCGGCAGCACTCCAGCAGAGCGCCGAGGAAGCGAAAGCCGGAAAGACTCATACTTTTGTAAACTACGGCATCGACAAACAGGGAATCAGCGGCTGGGGAAGCTACATCACAGAAGGATCAACAGTTGTAGACGAACCATGCTACATAAACGGCAAATCATGGCCTAAGAACTCAGGCGGCGGATACTCC
>JBJETC010000247.1:0-1725 GCA_051883115.1 Anaerovoracaceae bacterium | reverse complement strand
CAGAGGTAGATCACAGCGGCGAGAACGTAAGGAATAAGAGTTCCGTCTCTGTTTACCATGCCTTCCGACACCTTCATCATCTCAGCAAGCGAGATCACGGATGCCAGAGCCGTATCCTTGATCAGCACTATAGCCTCGTTGGAAATAGGAGGGAGCACGACTTTCATCATCTGAGGGATGACTATGCCGAATGTCGTCTGCGACTTCGTCAGGCCCAGAGAATGAGCTGCTTCATACTGTCCCTTGTCTATACTGTTTATTCCTCCTCTGTAGATCTCCGCGAAATATGCCGCGTAGTTCAGGACAAAGGTGAGCACCGAGGTCGGGAACGCGTCCAGATCCACACCGAGCTCTATAGGGAAAAAGAAATAGAAGAAAAACAGCTGCAGCATCAGCGGTGTTCCTCTGAAAACAAAAATGTACAGCTTGCATATCCACTTGATCGGCAGTATGCGGCTGTTTTCGCCAAGTGCGAAAGGCAGTCCGAGCGGCAGAGCCAGAACGAGCGTCAGCGCGAACAGCTTTACCGATATCCACGCGCCTTCCAGCAGCAGCGGCAATATCTGTGAAACATAATCCATTAGAAATACTCCATTAACTAAAATAAGCGGGCGTCAGGGGCGCCCGCGGTTTATACTGCGTTATCAGCGCTTGCAGCCGGCATCAGCCACATTCGATCAGTCGTCGTATCCTTCGAATACTACGAGGTCCTTACCGAACCACTTCTTACTGATCTTCTTTGCCTCGCCGCTGTCTATAACGGCCTTGAGCGCGTCATCGAACTTGCTTGTAAGCTCTGTGTCCTTCTTTCTGAAGCCGACTGCGTAATAGTCAGCGCCGAAGTTGAAGTCGCATGTGTAGAGCTTTGTCTTGTTCTTGTTATTGTAGATCGCGTAAACTTCATCGATGGCTATGCATTTTACTCTGCCTGCCTTCATGTCGAGGATCGCTTCATCGTATGTCTTGTATTCCTTGACATTATCCTTGAACTCATCATAGTTCTTATCGTTCTTGATGGCTTCAAGTGCTGATGAATCGCCCTGAGTTCCGATCTTCATGTGCTTGAACTGCTTTGAACTCGTCACGTTGATGTTAGGATCAAGTGTCATTACGAGGATCCTGTTTGCCAGGTACTTCTTCGACAGCGACATCGATTTCTGTCTGTCAGACGTAGCTGACATTCCGTTCCAGATGCAGTCGATCTTCTTGGAGTTCAGCTCTGCTTCCTTAGCTGTCCAGTCGATAGGCTTGAACTTTGCCTTGAGGCCCATTTCCTTGCATACAGCCTTCGCGAGATCGATATCGAATCCTACGAGCTCGTTCTTCTTGTTCCTGAAGCCCATAGGAGCGAACGTGTCATCGAGTCCGATAACGAGCGTTCCCTTGTCCTTTACGTATTCATAGTCCGTCTTGCTGTCCTTCTTATTGCTGCCGCATCCCGTGAGCACCGTAGCCATCACGACGATCACAGCGAGAAGGCTGATCAAAATCCTTTTCTTCATAACAAACCTCACTTAATCATTAAGAAAAACCGATCTTCTCATTCAAAGCTATAACGCTTTACAATGATAAACTAAAATTATATTATCACCGGGCATAAACAGTGTCAATGAATTGTAAAGTCTGAGCGAATGTATACGTAAAAAGCGCCTGTGCCATAAGACACAGGCGCCCTGTAACGAATCTACTTAAACGTTGAAATTATGCCGATCACAAAGATCGCAA
>JBJETC010000246.1:0-1736 GCA_051883115.1 Anaerovoracaceae bacterium | reverse complement strand
ATTCCCGGGATATGATTGATAGGATTTATTCAATTAGTCGGTGGCACGCTGCTGATCGGCCTGCGTCTTCGACTTGCCCTCTCAGGCGTGCCTCGACGACGTCCTACATCGGCCAGACGGCCGCTTACACGGCCTTCTGACCGTGTTAGGACTGTCAATACAGCTTCGCTCCTGCTGGGATCTCGTCGTCGACGAGGAGGAGCTGGAGTCCTTCTTTGCCGTCGTAGTCGTATACGGCTGAGAGGAGCATTCCGCATGAGTCGATGCCCATCATCTTCCTCGGCGGGAGGTTTACGATAGCGATCGCTGTTTTTCCGATGAGCTCTTCTGGCTCGTAGTATGCGTGGATGCCGCTCAGGATCGTGCGGTCCGTGCCTGTGCCGTCATTCAGCGTGAACTGAAGGAGCTTCTTGCTCTTTGGAACTGCCTTGCAGTCCTTGATCTTTACGGCGCGGAAGTCTGACTTGCTGAACGTGTCAAAGTCGACCTGATCTTCGAAGAGCGGCTCGATCTTTACCTTGGAGAAATCGATCTTCTCTTTTGTTTTTTTGGCTGCCTTGTCTGCGCCGAGCGGCTTCATCGTCGGGAACAGGATGACGTCCCTGATCGAAGGCTGGTTCGTGATGAGCATCACGATCCTGTCGACGCCGATGCCGAGACCGCCTGTAGGCGGCATTCCGACTTCGAGAGCGTTGACGAAATCCATGTCCATAGGATGAGCCTCGTCGTCGCCTGCGTTCCTCTCCTTCTGCTGCTCAGCGAACCTCTCGTACTGGTCGATAGGGTCGTTCAGCTCGGAGAACGCGTTTCCGATCTCCCATCCGTTGATGTAAGCCTCGAAACGGCGTGTGATCCTCGGGTCTTTCGGGTCGCGCTTTGCGAGCGGTGAGATCTCGACAGGATGGCCCATCAGGAAGACAGGTCCGTCCATGAGTCCCGGATATTCCTCGCAGTACTCGTCGAACATCTCAGCGATTATCTTGCCGCGCGTCCATTTGTTGACCTCTTCAGGGTCCATGCCGTAGTCGATCGCGGCTTTGCGGGCTTCCTCGTCAGAGTCGATCTTGTGGAAGTCGATGCCTGTGACCTGAACGACCGCGTCAGTCATATCGAGGCGTCTCCATGGAGGTGTGACGTCAAAAGTCTTGTCGCCGTAAGTTATGATCGGCGTTCCGTTTATCTCCATCTGCGCCTTGTAAACGATCTGCTCGGTTATCTCCATCATGTTGTCGAGGTTGCCGAACGCCTGGTAGCACTCCATCGAAGTGTACTCAGGGTTGTGGCGCTGGTCCATGCCCTCGTTCCTGAAGCACTGGCCCATCTCGTATACCCTGTCGAGGCCGCCGACGATGCAGCGCTTGAGGTAAAGCTCTGTGGCGATCCTGAGGTACATGTCGATGTCAAGCGTGTTGTGGTGTGTGATAAAAGGACGTGCCGCAGCTCCGCCTGCGATAGTCTGGAGCGTCGGTGTCGTGACTTCGAGGAAGCCGTAGTCCTTCTCGAGTACATCTCTGATCACGTGCTCTATGCGTGAACGGTTGACAAAAGTATCGCGTACGTCCTTGTTCATGATGAGGTCGACGTAGCGCTGTCTGTATCTCAGGTCTGTGTCCCTTAAGCCGTTCCATTTCTCAGGAAGGACCTGAAGGGATTTCGTGAGGAGCACGAGCTTCGTCGTGTGGATGCTGATCTCGCCTGTCTTTGTCTTGAAGACTTTGCCGACGAGGCCTACGATA
>JBJETC010000245.1:0-1741 GCA_051883115.1 Anaerovoracaceae bacterium | reverse complement strand
TCTCCATGATGACCTGGACATTCACATCGCCGAGCGAACGTGCGCTGACCAGCGTATGACCTTCCATGTCAGCACCGGCTACAAAGCTTGCCTTTACGCCCTTGACCGTCAGCAGTTCATCCGAGACCTGGGAATTTATGATCTGTGCTTCCACATTATTGCCATCGCAGATGGCCGTCGCTATCCCGTCATCGCCTATATCGGCATTCGCGATAGCATGAGCTCTTATCTTGAATTCATCAAGGCTCGTCTGGAAGAACTTCTTGACCTCCGCTGTGTCGGCCCCTGCTCTCTTGAGCCATGCCGCCGCTTCGAATGTCCTGACGCCCGTCTTTACCGAGAAACTGTTCGTGTCCACGGTGATCCCGGCGAGCAGCGCCTCGGCCTCCAGCTTCTTCAGCTGCTTTTTCGCGTTAAGATACTGAAGGATCTCCGTTACCAGTTCAGCCGTCGATGAAGCGTATGACTCTATATATGAAAGGATCGCGTTGTTGATCCCGTCAGCGGCCTTCCTGTGATGGTCTATGACAACGAGCTTGTCCACCTTGTCGAGCAGCTCACTGCACTCCGTGTACGAAGGCCTGTGAGTATCAAGGACTATAAGGAGTGTTTCACGTGAAACAAGCTTGAGTGCCCTTTCACTCGTAAGGAAATCATACTCATTGCTCGCTCTTGCTTCCTTATAAATCGTCTTCAGTGTTTCGTTGACATTGTTCACAACGATCCCTGCCTGCTTGCCGTAAAGCTTGCAGACCCTGAACATTCCGAGTGCCGCTCCGAAAGCATCCATATCAGGGTTCATATGAGCCATTATCATGACCCTGTCAGCCTTCTCTATCAGCCTTCTCAGAGCGTGAGCTATGATCCTTGATTTTCCTTTATTTCCTTTTTCGACACTCTGCAGCTTGCCGCCGTAATAGGAGATATTGTTTCCCTCTCTTATGACAGCCTGATCGCCGCCGCGCCCGAGCGCGAGGTCAAAAGCCGCATCCGCGTCTTCTCTCGTCTTCTTGAGGTCTTCATTCCCTATGCCGATACCGATGCTCAGGCTCATTGGAAAATCAGTCTCAGTCTCTACGTCTCTAACCTTATCAAGGACATCGAACTTGTTCTCTATCATGTCTTTCAGGTGAGAATGCTGGAAGTACATGATATACTCGTCCTCTGCCGTGGCATCGATAGACGCGTCATTCTCAGACGCCCATGTGCGGACGATCTTGTCTATCTTTGTCGAAGTCACCATCTGCTGGTCAGGCGTAAGGTCGGCCTCCATCTCGTCATAATTGTCTATGCCGATCTTTCCTATGCAGATGCTTTCATCTTTATACTTCTTCTTCGTGTCCGCATATTCAGTGATATCAATGAAGCAGATGACAAAATGGCCGCCGTCATTCTCGCTTTCTATCTGTCCCGATATACGGAACTTCCTGTTGTTCCTCTCTATTTCGAGCGAATCCCCGGATTCGAGGGCTATCTTCATATCCTCGATATGTATCCCGGACATGGCAAAGAAATCATTCCCTACGATATCACCATAGATAAAAACATCACTGATGTTACCGCTGGCTTTGATGATCTTACCCTCATCAGACACAATAAGCGTAGGAACCGGCGTATATTCGATTATCCTGCTTTCAAAATCATCAATACTCATATTTTCCATAATCTCTCATAACACCAAAAGATGTTTCACGTGAAACATCTTTATGATATCGAAGCGAGCAGATCGATGATCCTGTTG
>JBJETC010000244.1:0-9775 GCA_051883115.1 Anaerovoracaceae bacterium | reverse complement strand
GTCAAGGCGCTTTTCTCGGAAAAACAGTACTGCGCCATGGTGGAAAAAGCGAAAAAGCATATCTACGACGGCGACATATTCCAGATCGTGCTTTCCAACAGGCTCGAAGCCGACTACGAAGGATCGCTCTTCAACACGTACCGCATCCTGAGGACGATAGACCCGTCGCCTTACATGCTGTATTTCTCAGGATCCGACATGGAAGTCGCGGGAGCGTCGCCTGAAACACTCGTAAAACTCGAGGGCGGCGTGCTTCACACATTCCCGCTCGCCGGCACGAGGCCGAGAGGCGCGACGGACGAAGAAGACGAAGCCCTTGAAAAAGAGCTCCTCAGCGACCCGAAGGAACTCGCCGAGCACAACATGCTCGTAGACCTCGGCCGTAACGACATAGGCCGCGTCAGCGAGTTCGGATCTGTCGAAGTCGAGCGGTACCACGTCGTCCAGAGACACGCACGCGTCATGCACATAGGCTCGACCGTAAGAGGCGAGCTCAGGCGCGGACTCGACGCAATAGACGCTGTCGATTCAGTGCTCCCTGCCGGGACGCTCTCGGGAGCTCCGAAGCTCGAAGCCTGCCAGCTCATAAACGACCTCGAAGGCTGCAAGCGCGGCATCTACGGCGGCGCCATCGGATACCTCGATTTCGCCGGCAACCTCGACTGCTGCATCGCGATCAGGATCGCGTACAGAAAGAACGGCAAGGTCTTCGTGAGGAGCGGCGCCGGCATCGTCGCCGACTCGGTCCCCGAGAACGAATACCGTGAATGCCGGAACAAGGCGGCAGCCGTCGTGAGCGCGCTCAAGGCCGCGGAAAGTGAGGAAGACCTATGATCCTGCTTATAGACAACTACGACAGCTTTTCATACAACCTGTACCAGCTCATCGGTTCGATAGAGCCTGACATCAAAGTCGTGAGGAATGACAGCGTCACCGTCGAAGACGTAAAGGCGATGCGTCCGTCAGCTATCATACTTTCACCGGGCCCGGGACGCCCGGAAAACGCCGGCATATGCATCGACGTCGTGAAAAAGCTCGCCGGCACGGTCCCGATCCTGGGCGTCTGCCTCGGACATCAGTCAATAGCGCTCGCTTACGGCGGGAAGATCGTCCACGCGAAAAAGCTCATGCACGGCATGCAGTCAGACGTAAAGCTCGACACGAGCTGCCCTGTCTTCGCCGGGTGCCCCGACACAGTCAAAGCGGCGCGATACCATTCGCTCGCTGTCGACAGAGATTCGCTCCCTGCCGGCCTGACAGTGACGGCCGCCGCGGACGACGGTGAGATCATGGGCGTCATGGACAAGGCAAAAAACCTCTACGGCGTGCAGTTCCACCCGGAATCCGTCATGACACCGCAGGGAAGCAATATACTTGAGAATTTCATAGAATTATCCAGAGAGAATAAAGGAGGAGAAAAAATGATTTCCGAAGCGATCAAGAAAATCGTAGATAAAAAAGACCTTACATACGACGAGGCTTACGGCGTGATGAACGAGATAATGAACGGCGACACGACGCCTACACAGAACGCCGCCTACCTCGCAGCCCTTTCAACGAAGAGCGCCAGAGCAGAGACAATAGACGAGATCGCGGGTTCAGCGCGCGCCATGCGCGAGCATGCTCTCCCGGTCCATCACTCCATGCCTGTACTCGAGATCGTCGGAACGGGCGGAGATCACTCCGGAAGCATCAACGTCTCAACAACAGCTTCATTTATAATAGCCGCCGCTGGCATACCTGTAGCAAAGCACGGCAACAGAGCCGCTTCATCCCTCTCCGGCGCCGCGGACTGCTACGAAGCACTCGGCGTCAACATCGAGGAATCGCCTGAGAAGTGCGACGAGCTCCTCAACGGTCCGGGCCTCTGCTTCATGTTCGCGCAGAAATATCATTCATCCATGAAATACGTCGGCGCCATCAGGAAAGAACTCGGCATCAGGACAGTGTTCAACATCCTCGGACCTCTCACGAACCCGGCAAACCCTGAGATGATGATGCTCGGCGTATACGACGAGTACCTCATCGACCCGCTCGCAAAGGTCCTCACATCACTCGGCGTGAAGCGCGGTATGGTATTCCACGGAACAGACGGCTTTGACGAGATCTCAGCCGGCGCGCCGACAAAGATCTGCGAGATAGACGACGGAAAATACACAGACTACGAGATCAAGCCTGAAGACTTCGGCTTCACACCATGCAAGCCTGAAGACGTGAAGGGCGGCTCGCCTCAGGAGAACGCCGAAGACTCCATCGCCATCCTGAGCGGCAAAAAGGGACCTAAGTACAACATGGTCGTAATGAACGCCGGCGCTGCCATCTACATCGGCGGGAAAGCCGATTCCATCGCCGACGGCATTAAGAAAGCAGAAGACCTCATAGCTTCAGGCGCAGCCATGAAGAAGCTCGAGGAATTCCGCGAGGTATCAAACAGTTAGTCACAGGAGCCTTATCACCATGGACAACATTCTTGAAAAACTCGGCGAAGCCGCGAAAAAGCGCGTCGCCGCGCAGAAGAAACTCGTCTCCGAAGACGAGATGCGGGAGAAAGCCGAAAGCATCCGGTCCGCCGAGAAAGCGGAGCATGCTCCTGAGGAGCCTTTTAAGAAAGCTCTCGCGAAGGACGGCATCTCATTCATATGCGAATGCAAGAAGGCATCCCCTTCCAAAGGACTCATAGCGCCGGATTTTCCTTTTGTCGACATAGCGCGCGATTACGAAAAAGCCGGAGCCGACGCTGTATCAGTCCTCACGGAGCCTGAATGGTTCCTCGGGAACGACGTTTACCTCAGGGAAATAGCGGACGCCGTCACGATCCCGTGCCTCAGGAAAGACTTCACCGTCGACAGCTACATGATTTATCAGGCAAAAACGCTCGGAGCTTCCGCGGTGCTGCTTATTTGTGCTATGCTTGAACAGGACACACTTGAAAAATACATAGGCATCACTGAAGAACTCGGGATGTCCGCCCTGGTCGAGGCGCACGACGGCGATGAGATAAAGAAAGCCGTATCGGCAGGCGCCGGGATCATAGGCGTGAACAACAGGAACCTGAAGAACTTCACTGTCGACATCTCGAACGCCGAAAAGCTGAGAGACCTCGTCCCGCCCGAGATCATCTTTGTCGCCGAGAGCGGCATCAGGACAGGCGAAGACGTGAGAGCCCTCGAAAAAGCAGGCGCTGACGCCGTGCTCGTGGGCGAGACGATGATGAGGGCTCCCGACAAGACAGCGATGCTTGAGTCACTGCGCGGCTGATCCGCGGGGAGGTCAATATGGCACCGGTAATAAGCAATACAGATGAAAGCGTTTTCCGCATGATAAACGGCATGGTCGAGAACGGCGGCCGCGGCGGGGCCCACAGAGTCACGAAGGTAAAAACATGCGGGCTCAGGACGGAAAAGGACATAGAGTACGCGAACATGCTGAAGCCCGATTTCGCAGGCTTCATACTCGCTCCGGATTTCCCGAAGCGCTATGTCGCACCGGAAGACGCGGCCCTGCTGAGGGAAAAACTCGACCCGTCCATAATGGCAGTCGGCGTCTTTGTAGACCAGCCTCTGGACGATGTCGTGAAAACTGCTGATACCGCGGGGCTCGACATGATCCAGCTCCACGGCTCGGAAGACGACGAATATATAAGGAAGCTGCAGGAAGCCTCCGGAAAGAAAGTCATAAAGGCTTTCAAGATCAGGTCAAAGGAAGACATAGAGAAGGCAGTCAGATCCGCGGCTGACTTCATCCTTCTCGACAACGGCACAGGCACAGGCGAAAAATTCGACTGGTCACTTCTCGAATCGGAAAGGAAGAACATAAAGAGACCGTTTTTCCTCGCCGGCGGCCTGAGCCCTGACAACGTAGCCGAAGCCATACGGAGGATAAGGCCTTACGCCGTCGACACGAGCTCCGGCATAGAATCAGACGGACATAAAAACTACATCCTGATGAAGGAATTCATCAGCGAGACGAGAAGTCTCTGACGAGGCGGCACGGCCGCCCGGATCGAAAGGGGAAAATCAATGACAGTCAGTGAAGAAACGAAAACAGACCCTGTCAGGGAAGCAAGCCCTGACTCAAGAGGCCGCTTCGGCATACACGGCGGGCAGTACATCCCGGAAACGCTGATGAACGCCGTGATAGAGCTCGAAGAAGCATATAACCACTACAAGGACGATCCCGGGTTCCAGAAGGAGCTCACGGACCTGTTCAATAACTACGCCGGCCGTCCAAGCCTGCTCTACTATGCCGAGAGGATGACGAAAGACCTCGGCGGCGCGAAGATCTACCTGAAGCGCGAAGACCTCAACCACACGGGCGCCCACAAGATAAACAACGTCCTTGGCCAGGCCCTCCTCGCAAAGAAGATGGGAAAAACGAGGCTCATCGCCGAGACCGGCGCGGGCCAGCACGGAGTCGCCACAGCCACTGCCGCAGCTCTTTTCGACATGGAATGCGTCGTCTTCATGGGCGAAAAAGACATGGAGCGCCAGGCACTGAACGTATATAAGATGAAACTCCTCGGCGCTGACGTCGTACCTGTCACGACGGGGACAGGCACGCTGAAAGACGCCGTATCGCAGGCGATGCGCGAATGGACGAGCCGCATAAGCGACACGCACTACTGCCTCGGATCAGTCATGGGACCTCATCCGTTCCCGACTATGGTAAGAGACTTCCAGGCAGTCATCTCGAGAGAGATAAAGCAGCAGATCATGGAAAAGGAAGGCCGTCTCCCTGACGCTGTCCTCGCGTGCGTAGGCGGCGGATCAAACGCCATAGGAAGCTTTTATCACTTCATAGACGATAAGGACGTAAAGCTGATAGGCTGCGAAGCTGCCGGCCGCGGCGTCGATACGTGGGACACAGCCGCTACCATGAACACAGGCAGGCTCGGCATTTTCCACGGCATGAAATCATATTTCTGCCAGGACGACTACGGCCAGATCAGGCCTGTTTACTCCATCTCAGCCGGCCTCGACTACCCGGGCATCGGACCTGAACACGCATACCTCCACGACATCGGACGCGCTGAATACGTTGCCATCACCGACGAAGAAGCCGTAAACGCTTTTGAGTACCTCTCCCGCACGGAAGGTATCATCCCGGCCATAGAGTCTTCACACGCACTCGCTTACGCCATGAAGATCGCCCCGGAGATGGACAGAGACAAGATCATAGTCGTTACCATATCCGGCCGCGGCGACAAGGACTGCGCTGCTATCGCGCGCTACAGAGGGGAGGATATCCATGAGTAACATCTACAAGGCATTCGAAAACGGCAAGGCTTTCATACCTTTTGTGACATGCGGGGATCCTGACCTCGAAACGACAAAGGCTGTCGTCCGCGCCATGCAGACTGCCGGGGCCGACCTCATAGAGCTCGGCGTACCTTTTTCCGACCCTACGGCCGAAGGGCCTGTCATCATGGGCGCGAACCTCAAGGCGCTGAATGCCGGGACAACGACTGACAAGATATTCGACATGGTATCGGAGATCCGCACCGGGTCAGACGGCGGTGAAAAGATCACCATCCCTATGGTTTTCATGACTTACGCGAACGTCGTCTATTCATACGGGACAGAGCGTTTCATGCGAGCATGCTCGGAAAGGGGCATGGACGGACTCATCCTTCCTGACGTCCCTTACGAGGAAAAAGAGGAGTTCGCCCCTGTGTGCAGGAAATACGGTCTCGACCTCGTATCGCTCATCGCTCCGACATCAGAGAACAGGATCGCCGGCATCGCGAAAAACGCGGAAGGGTTCATCTACGTCGTGTCTTCGCTCGGCGTGACGGGCGTCCGCTCCGAGATAAAGACCGATATCGGTGCCATCACGAGCGTCATCCGCGAAAACACAGATGTCCCATGCGCCGTGGGCTTCGGCATCTCGACGCCTGAACAGGCCGGTAAAATGGCTGCTCTGAGCGACGGCGCGATCACCGGGAGCGCGATCATGAAGATCATCGACAAGTACGGAAAAGACTCGCCTGCCGAGGTCGAAAAGTACGTAAGGTCGATGAAAGCCGGCGTCATGCAGGCCGATAAATAAAGACATTACTTTGACAAAACAAAAGGCAGTGTCCGGGATCTACCCGACACTGCCTGTTTTTATCCTATATACCACTTTTCACCAAACGTTCGACGTCAGAGTATGTCGATATTCCTGAACATGTCGAGGACCGTCCTCAGACCCTGCTTAATCTCATCGTAACTCTGACCCGGCTGATACACATAGCTGTGCTGAGGGTCGACAAAGACTGCCGGCACATGGTCGTGCCTGAAGACCTTCCCGAGCGAACCCGCGTCCTTTTCCATTATCTTCGAGATAGGAGTCCTGGAATAGCTGTTGTCCTCATGGAGGAGCTCATGCAGCGCCTGGTCGCACATCCTGCAGTTCTCGTCTCCGAGCGAGTAAAAATACATTACCGATGACATTTTTTATCTCCCGTGATTTTCTATCAACATTGATACCCTGATTATATCCCGTCCGGGTTTTTCGTCAACAGCGATCAATAATCGTAATCATCCGTGTCGTAATCGCTGTAATCGTCCGTGTCGCTGTCGTAGTCATTGTCGAAATACTGCTCGTACTGGGAGATAACGTTCGACACCTTGTTCGTGATGCCGCTGAGCTTAGCGCTCACCGACACGACGTATATCGTGAGCACGAGGTTTATGGCGAGAGCCACAGCGAGGATGATCGCTATCGTCTTAAGAGTTTTAACGCTCTCTGTGAGTCTCCTGAGCTGCGTCTCCGGATCTTCAGGCTGCGCCGGGGCTGCCGGCTTCACATTGCCCTGAGCCGCGTTCGCCGCGTTATTGGCTGTCTGCTGAGCCTGGGCCTGCTGACCCTGCACAGGCTGTCCCTGTGCCGGCTGGCCGTTATTCTGATCCTGAGCGCCCGGCTGCGTCTGTGCTGCCTGAGCCTGACCGGCATCGTTCTGCGCCGGAGCTCCCGGATGCTTTACCATGTTCATGGTTCTGATCGTATCGGTCAGCTCTCCCATACTTTCAAGCATCGACAGAGGGAGCTTGAAGTTGTATTTTCCGCCCGCGATCTCGATGTCAGCTTTTACAGAATCCTGTTCGGCATTGTAGTTGAATGAAATGACTTCAGTGTAAAGATGCGGCTCCTTGTTTTTTCCGCCGCCGTCCATCACTATGCGCTTATCCGTGAAATTGAATTCGACCCCTTCGATCGATCTCATGATCAGATTCATGGCATGCCCTCCTTATCTATGTATATTTATATTTTAATACATACCGTGGATGTTTTGGGGAAAAATATTGTCGATTTGATAATATTTTGAATTTTCAGATAATAAAATACCCCTGCCGTTCGATCCCGGCAGGGGCTTCATCATATCTTAAAATTCAGGGGTCGTTTTTTTATAGAGATCAGTGTTTCTGTCTCTTGTCCGATGTCGCGGACCACTTCGTCCCGACTGTCTGGAATATCTGGACGAGGACGATCAGCAGCACTACGGCGATCAGCATTATCAGGTACTGATACCTGTAATATCCGTAGTTGATGGCGATCTTTCCGAGGCCGCCGCCTCCTATGATGCCGCTCATCGCGGAATATCCGAGGATCGTCGTTATGGCGATCGTCATATTGGATATAAGCGATGGCACGCTTTCAGGTATCATGACTTTCGTTATGATCTGCATCGGCGAAGCGCCCATGCTGACGGCCGCTTCTATCACGCCTCCGTCCACCTCGCGCAGGCTGCTTTCAACGAGCCTTGCGACGAACGGGAACGAGGCTATCACGAGCGGTACGATCGACGCGACAGTTCCCACGACAGTCCCGACGATGGCCCTCGTGAGAGGGAACACCAGGATCATGAGGATAAGGAACGGTATCGAACGGAGAAGGTTTATGATCACGTTTATAACTGCCATCACCGGCCTCGGGAGCGGCAGGACGCCGTCCTTTTCTCCTGTGACGAGTATCACGCCGAGCGGCAGTCCTATGATAAACGAGATCGCTGTAGCGACGATCGTTACGTAAACTGTCTCCCATGTCGCGAGAGGGATCTCGGTTCTGAGGACCTCCATTGCTTCTGTTACTTTTTCCGGGTCAAACATGCTTGTCAGAAGCATCATTCCTCACCTCCCTCTGTGTCTCCCGCGCTGCCGGCCTGCTGCGCCGGATCCGCGTCTGCTTCTTCTTTTACTGTATTTTCATTTTCATTTTCATCTTCATCGGGGTCAAAGTCCCTGAAGTCCGAAGATCCTTCGACGACGTCCGTGAGCGTCGCGGTGATGCCGGAACGCGAATTCATGAATTCGAGCGCTTCATGTACGCCGCTGTCCGGGATGCCGAGCAGCATTTTTCCGTAAGCCTTGCCGCCGACATTCTTTGTCGAAGCGTACATTATGTTGGCCGGTATGCCTTTTTCCATCGCGAGTGTCGCTATGAGAGGCGAATCTGTCGTCTCGGAGCTGTTGAACGAAACAGCCACGCACTTCATGCCCTCGCCGAGGGAGAGCTGTGTCTCGTCCCTGTCCGGGTTCACGAGGCGTTTCGCGGCTGCCGACTGAGGATCGGAGAATATCTTTATCATCTCGCCCTGCTCTTTTACCTCGCCCTTGTCTATGATGGCGACGCGGTTGCAGACCTTCTCGACGACCGACATCTGGTGCGTGATCACTATGACTGTGATGCCCATTTTTTCATTTATCTCCTTGATGAGGTCAAGGATCTGGTTCGTCGTCTTAGGGTCGAGTGCGCTCGTCGCCTCGTCGCAGAGGAGGACCTTAGGGTCGGTCGCGAGTGCTCTTGCTATGGCGACTCTCTGCTGCTGGCCGCCTGAAAGCTGGGCCGGGTAAACGTCAGCCTTGTCAGCGAGGCCGACGATATCGAGGAGCTCCATCGCTCTCTTTTTCGCCTTCTGCTTGTCGACTCCGGCTATCTCGAGCGGGAAGCAGACGTTTTTCAGGTTCGTCCTCTGCATGAGGAGGTTGAAGCTCTGGAATATCATCGTGATATTCCGGCGCTGCTCCCTCAGCTCCTTCGATGAAAGTGTGTTCATGTCGGTGCCGTCTATGACGACGCGTCCCTCCGTAGGGCGCTCGAGCATGTTGATGCAGCGGACGAGCGTGCTTATGCCGGCGCCGCTCATGCCTATGATGCCGAAGATGTCGCCGTCGTTTATCTCAAGGTTTATATCCTTCAGAGCTTCGACGTTCCCGGCTTTCGTAACGAAAGTTTTTGACAGATGCTCGATCTTTATCATTTTTTCTCCAATCTGTAAATAACGGAAAAAGCCGCCATGCGGCGGCTGATCCCGGGTCAGGACTCAGATGCTACTTGATCTTGGATACGTTCTTGAGGCTCTTTGTCTTGCCTGCGTAAAGTCCCATCGGCTCGTTGTGGATGGCTGCGACGGAAACGAGGTGTGTGTTGTTTTCCTTGTTGAAGTCGTCCAGGTACGGCTTGTGCTGGAAGTAGTTAGCGTAGATCTCTCCGCTCTCTACTACGTTGTTAGGCTGTACGTAATCTGTGAACTCCTTGATGTCGAGCGTGATGCCCTTCTTGGCGAGTACCTTTTTCGCTACCTTGAGGATGTCCGCATGAGGTGCAGGTGAAGCGGCGATCGTGATCGTCTTGCCCTTGAGCTTTGAGTAATCGACTGAATCGTCGTATCCGTCTGTAGGATCATCGACTGTGCTGACTACAGCTCCGTCGTATTTCTTCGTGATATAATCCTTGACGTCCTTGCTCTCCATAGCTGCAACGAGTGCCTTTGTGAGCGGCTTGTCCTTGTTTG
>JBJETC010000243.1:0-1766 GCA_051883115.1 Anaerovoracaceae bacterium | reverse complement strand
CACCGTATTTAATAGCTTTTCCTCTGGCTTTTTCCATTTTCGTTCTCCTTTTCCTTTCCGCTTATAAAAGGGCAGGGTCCTGGATCTTTCCTGCAACTGCTGATGCCGCTGCGACCTGCGGGTTCGCGAGATAGATCTCGGAAGTAATCGCGCCCATCCTGCCGACGAAGTTCCTGTTCGTAGTCGATATGCAGCGTTCGCCGTCAGCGAGGATACCCATGTATCCGCCGAGGCACGGGCCGCAGGTAGGTGTTGAGATGACACATCCTGCATCGATGAAAATGTCAGCGTAGCCGCGTTTTATGCATTCCTTGTAGATACTCTGAGTGGCAGGTATCACTATGCATCTTACGCCGTCAGCTACGTGCCTTCCCTTGAGGACCTCAGCGGCCTGAGCCATGTCCTGGATCCTTCCGTTAGTGCACGATCCGATAACTGCCTGATCTATGCTGATCCCGGCAGCTTCGTCTATCGTATGAGTGTTTTCAGGAAGGTGAGGGTAGGCGACAGTAGGTCTTATCTCTGAGAGGTCGATCTCATATTCCGCATCGTATTCAGCGTCGGGATCGGCTTCATAGACCTTGTAATCGCGGTCGACACGGCCTTTCATATATTCTTTTGTCACATCGTCGACAGGGAATATCCCGTTCTTACCGCCGGCTTCGATAGCCATGTTGCATATCGTGAGGCGGTCGTCCATCGTAAGTGATGCGACGCCCGGGCCTGTGAATTCCATTGATTTGTAGAGGGCTCCGTCGACGCCGATCATCCCTATGATGTGGAGGATGACGTCCTTGCCGCTCACATATTTATTGAGCTTTCCCTTGAGCACGAATTTTATAGCTGAAGGGACCTTGAACCATGCTTCTCCTGTCGCCATGCCGGCGCAGAGGTCAGTAGAGCCTACGCCTGTTGAGAAAGCGCCGAGAGCTCCGTATGTGCATGTATGTGAGTCAGCTCCGATGATAGCTTCGCCTGCGCAGACGAGTCCTTTTTCCGGGAGGAGAGCATGCTCGATCCCCATTTTTCCTACGTCATAATAATTGTCTATGTCGAATCTCTTCGCGAACATGCGGCATGTCTTGCACTGCTCAGCGCTTTTTATATCCTTGTTCGGGACAAAATGGTCCATTACGAGGGAGATCTTGCTCTTGTCGAATACGTCCGAAAATCCCGCCTTGTCGAATTCCTTGATCGAAACAGGGCCCGTGATGTCGTTCGCGAGGACCATGTCGAGTTTCGCGTTTATGAGCTGGCCTGCCTTGACGCTGTCGAGTCCCGCGTGTGCCGCGAGGATCTTCTGTGTCATTGTCATTCCCATTGAAGTTTCCTCCTGTCTGGTTTATTTCACGAAATGATCTTTTGTGTTCATCCTGTTGAGCGCGGATACGAGGGCGTTCACAGAAGCGAGGATGATGTCGTCGTGTGTCCCGACGCCCCAGAACCTGCTGCCGAGCTGGTCTTCGATGCAGACGTAAGCCGCGGCTTTCGAGTTGGATTCTGCTGAAATGGCGTGCTCGGAATATGTGACGAACTTGAAGTCAAAGCTGTAATCTGTCTTTCTGAGGGCGTTGCTCACTGCGTCGAGACGTCCGTTGCCCTGGCCGTCAAGGCTGTACTGCCTGCCGTCTATGTTCGCCAGCAGTTTTACACCTACACTGTCTGCGGATTCGTCCTTTGTCGTTGAGAAATGGATGAAGTTCGCTTCTGTTATATCTATAGGCTTGAAGTAGTTCACGTACTCCTTGCTGAAGATGTCGAATATC
>JBJETC010000242.1:0-9827 GCA_051883115.1 Anaerovoracaceae bacterium | reverse complement strand
CGGACTTCAGGGCTGATATTATCTGGCCGAGCGTTACTATCGCCGGATAGCACGCGTCGTTATTTATGTACTTCAGGCCTTCGTCAACAGAGTTCTTGTCGACAGGCGGCAGGAGCTCGACGTTGTAGCCTTCGTCAAGCAGCACTTCCTTGAGGTAGTTGAAATGTATAGGCGACATCTGCGGTATGAGCAGCGTGTACGTCTTCTTCATCTCTTTTGTGAAAATGACACGCTCGTAAGGCTCGTGGCTCGGCGTGGCCTTGATGTCATTCTTGTCACGCTCTTCGACCGCGGCTTTCAGAGATCTTATCCTGATCTTCGCGGATCCGAGGTTCGATACCTCATCTATCTTGAGTACTGTGTAAAGCTTATTGTTGTTCCTGCAGATCTCTTCTACCTGGTCGGTCGTCACGGCGTCAAGTCCGCAGCCGAACGAGTTCAGCTGTACGAGCTCGACATCGTCATGCTCTCCGACAAAAGCTGCTGCCTTGTAGAGTCTCGAATGGTATACCCACTGGTCGAGCACTCTTATGTTCCTCGTGAGGTGAGCCATAGGAGCGACAGAATCCTCTGTCAGCACTACGAAGTCGAAGGAATTTATCATCCTGTTGATTCCGTGATTTATCTCCGGATCAAGGTGATAAGGCCTTCCTGCGAGGACTATGGCCTTTTTATGATGATCCCTCGCGTACTTGAGCGCGTATTCTCCCTGCTTCCTTATGTCGTTCTTGAAGCGCGTCTGCTCGTGTCTCGCCTTGTAGACGGCGTTGTGGATCTCCGGCGTGTAGATGTGGTAAGGCTTGAGTATCCTCGACATCTCTTTTATCAGCCTCTCGTCGTCGTCAAAAGGCAGGAACGGATGGACGAACCTGACCATTTTTTCCTTGAAGAGATCATCCATGTTGTTCGCGATGACTTCAGGGTACGATGAGACGATCGGGCAGTTATAGTGGTTGTTTGCCGTCGGGTCCTCGACTTTTTCGAAGTTCACGCACGGATAGAATATGAGCTGGTATCCGTGGTCGACGAGCCATTTTATATGGCCGTGCACGAGCTTCGCCGGATAGCACGCCGTATCTGAAGATATCGTCTCGAGTCCCGACGAATACATCTTCTTGTTTGATGCAGGCGAGAGCTGCACCCTGAACCCGAGTTCGGTGAAGAACGTGAACCAGAACGGGTAATCCTCATACATGTTGAGGACTCTCGGTATGGCGACAGTCCCCCTGCTCGCGTCGTATTCCGAAAGCGGCTTGTAGTAGTCAAAAAGCCGCTTGTATTTATAGTCGTAGAGGTCAGGCAGATCGTTCTTCTTGAGCTTTCCGCCGGCACCTCTCTCGCATCTGTTTCCCGTGACGTATCTCGATCCGTCGCTGAACTTGTTGATCGTGAGGATGCACTGGTTGTCGCAGAGCTTGCATCTGCCGTTGCTGTGCTCCATCTGGAAATCGTCGAGTTCTTTCCTTGTGAGGATCGAAGATTCCGTCCCGCTGATGTAGTTCTCCTGCGCTATGAGGCAGCAGCCGTAAGCACCCATGAGTCCTGCGATATCAGGCCTTATGACGTTTTTCCCGAGTATTTTTTCTATAGCCCTGAGGACAGCGTCATTCATGAACGTCCCGCCCTGGACGACGATCTTGTCGCCCGTCTCCTCAGGGTTCCTGAGCTTTATTACCTTGTAGAGAGCGTTCTTTATGACTGAGTATGAAAGGCCGGCAGATATGTCGCCGACAGACGCGCCTTCTTTCTGCGCCTGCTTTACCCTTGAGTTCATGAACACAGTGCATCTCGTCCCGAGGTCTACAGGCTCTTTGGCAAAAAGAGCCTCCTCGGCGAACGCCTTCGTATCGAGGTTCACGGACTTGGCGTATGTCTCGAGGAACGAGCCGCATCCCGCGGAGCACGCCTCGTTCAGCATGATGTTGTATATCGCGCCGTCCTTGATCTTCATGCACTTCATGTCCTGGCCGCCGATATCGAGTATGAAATCGACTCCCGGCTGGAATTCAGCCGCGGCCTTGTAGTGCGCGATAGTCTCTATTTCCCCCATATCAGCCCTGAAAGCGGCTTTTATGAGGTTCTCGCCGTATCCCGTCACGCATGTGTTCGCGATCGTAACGCCCGACGGGAGCTTCGAATAGAGGTCGTAGAGCATCTTCTTGACTGCGGCTACAGGGTTGCCTTCGTTGCCCATGTAGAACGAGTAAAGGAGATTTTTGTCCTCATCCATGAGGCAGGCCTTCGTAGTAGTTGAGCCCGCGTCGATGCCGAGGTACGTTTTTCCCCACGCCTTCTTTATGTCTTTTCTCTTGATCTTTGCTTTTGAATGTCTCGCTACGAAAGCGGCGTAATCGTTCTCATCCCTGAAAAGAGGCTCCGTGTGCTTTGCCTCTGCCATCTGAGCAGGATCAGCACTGTCTATCGCTTTCACGAGGTCACTCAGCGTCCTCTGGTTTTCCTTATCCGAAAGCATCGCGGCGCCTATGGCGACGAAATATTTCGAATTCTCAGGGAATATGACGTTCTCAGGCTTGAGGCCGAGTGTCTCGATGAAACGCTTCCTCAGCTCTGACAGGAACGTGAGAGGTCCTCCGAGGAAAGCGACATTTCCCTTTATGACATGGCCGCACGCCAGTCCGCTTATAGTCTGGTTCACTACGGCCTGGAATATCGATGCCGCGAGGTCAGCCTTCGAGGCGCCGTCGTTTATGAGCGGCTGTATATCCGTCTTGGCGAACACGCCGCATCTTGCAGCTATAGGGTATATGATCTTGTAGTTTTTCGCGGCTTCGTTGAGGCCCTGAGCGTCCGTATTCAGCAGGATGGCCATCTGGTCTATGAACGCGCCTGTGCCCCCTGCGCAGGTACCGTTCATCCTCTGCTCTACCGTGGCGCCGTAGAACGTTATCTTTGCGTCCTCTCCGCCCAGCTCTATGACCACATCAGTCTGAGGTATGAGTTTTTCCACGGCCTTGCTGCACGCTACGACTTCCTGTTCAAAATGAACGCCTATGAGTTTCGCGAACGAAAGGCCTCCGGAACCGGTGATGACGGCCTTTATGTCCATATCGCCGAGTTCTTCGTACATTTTCCCTACCATCTCGCGGACTTTCGAGAAAACGTCAGACATGTGCCTTTCGTATCTCGAATAGACTACATCGTTGTTTTCGTCCATCAGAACGAGCTTTACTGTAGTAGATCCAACGTCGATTCCTAATCTTTTCACTCCTGATTCCCCTCTTATTTGATCAGACCGCGCGTTATCAAAGCTGCGCGATCTCTTTTTTATACAGATGTTTCATCATGACGGCCGAATAGACGAACCCGAGGATCTCTGCCAGCGGGAACGAATACCATGACGCTGTCACGCCGCTCATGTGATAAAGGATATACGCGAGCGGAAGTATGCCTATGAGCTGTCTTATGAGCGAAGCCATGAGGCTGTACACCCCGTGCCCCGTCGCCTGGAACACTGTAGAACACATTATCCCGAACGCCGCAGGCAGGAAGCACCAGCTTATACGCCTCAGCGCCGGCACACCCATACTCATCATTTCGCTGTCAGCGTTGAACAGCCCGAGCATCCATCCCGGGAAAAGCTGGAACAGCACGAATCCGATACCCATCATGCACAGGGCAGCCGCGAGACCTGTTTTGAAAGTCTTCATCAGTCTTTCCCTGTTCCTCGAGCCGTAGTTATAGCCTATGATCGGCATCGCGCCCTGTGTCATGCCGAACACCGGCATGAATATGAACGATTCCAGCTTGTAATACACGCCAAGCACCGCGACAGCAACGTCGGACGACGCTATGATGCGGTTGTAGCCTATAAGCATGAACGAACCGATCGACTGCATCAAAATAGAAGGCAGACCGACCACGTATATGTCTTTTACCACAGACCAATCGACTTTAAAGCCTTTTATCTGAAATTTTACGTCATGCTCTTTTGTAAAAGCTATGACGAGCGCGAGCACCATAGCAGCCGCCTGTCCTATCACAGTCGCGGCAGCCGCGCCGGCCACTTCCATCTTCGGTGCGCCGAAGAGCCCGAATATGAGTATCGGGTCGAGTATTATATTCGTCACGGCCCCTGTCGTACTGGTGATCATAGGCGCGATCATGTTCCCCGTTGACTGCAGTACTTTCTCGAGCTGGCACTCTATCATGAAAAAGACGCTCAGGATCGTCACTATACGGAAATACGAGACAGCATACCTGTGTATGAGCGGATCGTCCGTATAAGCCGACACGAACGGTTCCGCCAGGAAAAGACCGACGAGCAGGAATATGAGCCCGTTAAAAAGAGCTATGAAAAGACTCGTGCTCGCGGCCTTGTCAGCCTCTTCGAACCTCTTCGCGCCAAGCCTCCTCGCTATGAGAGAGTTAGCCCCTACGCCGCTCCCCACTGCAAGCGCTACCATCATCATCTGGATAGGCATGACTATGGACACAGACGTAAGCGCGTGAGACCCCGCCTGGAGCCTCGACACGAACATGCTGTCGACCATGTTGTAAAGCGCGCCTATCGTCATCGACAGGACCGCCGGCCATGACATCGACGCGAGCAGTTTCCCCACAGGCGCCGTCGCCATCTTGTTCACGTCGTTATCGCTCTTTTCTATTATATCCTTTCTCTTTTTCTCAAACTCCCTTAACCTCTCCTGATCAACCGCTGTCTTTCCCATGTTCCTCCATTTCTTCGCAATCAGCATTACCGGGACAGTTTCAATAAAAATAAAAACCCCACAGCGCCTTTGGCAATTGTGAAGCATTTATTTTATCTGTATTTACTTGAAAAAATCATTAGGCAGATCTGTAAGCCGGGTTCTGTATTAGACGATCATCTATCTAGACGCTGCATCTCTGTGCGTTCTTGCGGTCCACCTGTTGAGCGGTGACGGGCCGCCACCTTGCTGCTCTTCGACCTTGCTCCGGATGGGGCTTGCACGGCTGCTGTGTCTCCACAGCACCGGTGAGCTCTTACCTCGCCATTTCACCCTTACCCGAAAACGGGCGGTATGTTTCTGTTGCGCTTTCCCTATAGTTACCTACGCCGGACGTTATCACGGCATCCTTGCCCTGTGGAGCCCGGACTTTCCTCATGCCTGGGCACGCGACCGTCTGGTCTGCCTAACCACAAAATATTAACATGAAAACGGATTTATATCAATCTCAGATCTCAAAATATCGCAATTTGTTTTGGAGCTCAGATGGTCAGCCATGTTGTCGACAAAGATCTCCTCCGTGCCGTAATGGCCTGCGTCAAGAACGCAGATCCCGAGCGCGTTCGCGAGCTGCGCGTCATGATATCCGAGGTCGCCCGTTATGAAAAGATCAAGACCTTCGTCGGCTGCTTCGCTGATGAAATCGCTGCCGGCGCCAGTGCACCATCCCACAGTGGTTATCATGGTGTCGAGATCTCCTGCTGCCTTGAAATATCCGGCATCTACGCCAAGAGCCTCCGAAGCCCTGCTTATGATATCCGAGAATGACATTTCGACAGGCGTTATTCCTTTCCTGCAGAAATCATTCCCGTTGTCGAACTTTTCGATCTCGGCAAGCCCCAAGACCCTTCCGAGTTCATCGTTGTTCCCGCCTTCAAGCTTGTCGAAGCTCGTATGTGCAGAATAAACGGAGATGCCGTCCTTTATGAGCCTCTGGACATAATGTCCCGTCACATCGCCGCTTGACACGTGTTTCAGCGGATGGAAGATGAGCGGGTGGTGCGTCACGATCATGTCTGCCTGTTTCTGCTCGGCTTCATCTATCACAGCGTCTGTGATCTCGAGCGCGACGAGCACTCTGTCGACATCTGAAAACTCCGTGTCGATCTGTATCCCCGAATTGTCCCATTCCTCCTGCGTGTCAGACGGGCAGACGGATTCTAATATTCGTAAGAATTTTTCTTTCTGCATTTTATCAACCCCTCCAGTGCAGCGAGGCGAGCCTCCGCGAAATCGAAGGCCGTCCCTTTTTCCTTCGCGTTTTCTTCTATACCTGATATGATTTTCTGCTGTTTTTCGATATTCATCCTGAGATACTCGTCAAGAAGCGGGTCGCTGTATAAAACGAGCTCCTCCGGAAAATCAGCCGCCGCCGCGAACGCGGGATCCGACTCATATCTTTCAAAGTCGCTTACGGCGCTTTCCCACCGTTTTTCTCCCGGCACGCACACGATGATCTCGCATATCCTTTTTCCTTCGCGTGCGAGCTTTTCTCCCGCGATCCTGAATCCTGAGTCTCTGAGGAAAAGCCTCAGCCTCCCGCAGTTGTTCCGCGGCTGGAGTATGAACTTCCTGAAAGAGCATGTGAGCTCAGGATCGGCTCCGAGTATATCCGATATCAGCAGGCCGCCCATGCCGGCTATTACGACATCGTCGGTCTCTCCCCTTTTAAGCACAGAAAGACCGTCACCCAGACGAAAATCGAAATCTTCGTCCGGAGACAGTCTTTCGGCGTTTTCTACCGCTTTATCAAGCGATCCGCGGCTGACATCCGTCATGATCACACGCCCCGCGAGGCCGCGCTTCTTCAGCAGCAGCCCCAGGTAGCCGTGGTCAGTCCCGATGTCAGCCACGCTTTCTTCATTTCCGATCTCTTCGGCAATCGCCGAAATCCTTTCATCCGATCTCATATCAGTCGAGGTAATCTCTCAGTTTCTTCTTGCGGCTCGGGTGGCGGAGCTTTCTCAGAGCTTTCGCTTCGATCTGTCTTATCCTCTCACGAGTGACATTGAACTCCTTGCCGACTTCCTCGAGTGTGCGAGGGCGTCCGTCATCGAGGCCGAATCTCAGTCTCAGGACTCTCTGCTCCCTGTCTGTCAGCGTGCCGAGAACGTCGTAAAGCTGATCCTTGAGCATCGATGATGCCGCAGCCTCCGCAGGAGCCGGAACGTCTTCATCAGGGATGAAATCTCCGAGGTGGCTGTCTTCCTCTTCACCTATAGGTGTTTCGAGGGATACAGGCTCCTGGGCTATCTTCTGGATCTCCCTTACCTTCTCTACCGAGATACCCATCTCCTTTGAGATCTCTTCAGGTGTCGGGTCACGCCCGTATTTCTGAAGCAGCGTTCTCGAGACCCTTATGAGTTTGTTTATGGTCTCTACCATGTGGACAGGGATCCTGATCGTCCTTGCCTGGTCAGCTATCGATCTCGTGATAGCCTGTCTGATCCACCATGTCGCGTATGTCGAGAACTTGTATCCTTTCCTGTAGTCGAACTTGTCAACGGCCTTGATGAGTCCGAGGTTTCCTTCCTGGATGAGGTCGAGGAAAAGCATGCCTCTTCCCACATAACGCTTCGCTATGCTGACTACGAGCCTCAGGTTCGCTTCGCAGAGGCGCTGCTTGGCTTCTTCGTCGCCCTGCTCCATCCTCTTAGCGAGCTCGATCTCCTCATCAGCAGTCAGTAGAGGCACTTTACCTATCTCTTTAAGATACATCCTTACAGGATCATCTACGGCGATACCCTTAGGTACCGTCTTGTCGACGTCGATCTCGCCTTTTTCGTTGAGAACTACGCCGTCATCCTCTTCGCTGTCCTCGTCGTCGATATCCTCATCTTCATCGCCCATGCTGTTCTGGATGTCAATGCCGCACTTTAAGAGTTCGTCATAGATATCATCTGCAGTATCGGAATCGAGTCCGTACGGATCGAGGAAATCGTTCACCTCATCATATGTGATGAAATTCCCGGACGCCGCGGCTTTCTCGACGAGATGGTCAACGAGCGCTTTCTTTGCCTTTTCAGGTGAAAGCCCCGTGATATCTACTTCAGGCTGCTTCTCTTCTTCGTCGCCGCCTGCTGCCTTGCCTGAAGCCTTTTTCTTCTTTGAAGCAGTCTTTTTGGCTGTCGTCTTCTTAGTCTTCTTTTCCGTCTTTTTCTTTTCGCCTGACTCGTCAGACTTCTCAGCCTTTTCAGCCTTCTCCGTCTTTTCAGCTTTCTCCGTCTTTTCAGTTTTTTTCGCGGCTGATCTCTTCTTTTTCGCAGCCTTTTCAGGCTCCTTTTCCTCAGCCTCAGGCGCTGCAGCGGCTTCTTCCGGGCTCTCCTGTCCGTCAGATCCGGCGTCCTGCTGAGCCATATGGTGATGGCTCCTCTGCATCTGAGCAGCGCCGGCGCCCTTGCCTCTTACAGCTTTTACAGTCTCATCCTGAGCAGCGTCTTCCGCTTCTTCGTCTAAGACTTTGTCCTTTTCATCGCTCATTATCTTCTTTTCCTTTCAGTAAGCTCTTTGTTCACCTTCAACAATTCTCTGCTCAGTTTGTTCGCAGCGTTCTCTTCCCCCTCTTCTTCGGCGAGCCTGATATCATCAGTAAGCTCGTTCACCCTTTTTTCCAATTTCTCTATTTCCCAGATCTTCACGCAGTCAGCGTAAAAACCGTCGAGATCGTTCATGTTGACCGCCACGTTTTCAGCGGCGTCCTCTATCTGCTCGCACTCTTCGGGCTCAAGGCCGTCAAGTATGAGGCGCATGTCGAGCGTGCCTTTCTCCCTGATCTGCTTCTCAGCGGCTTCGAAAAAATCGATCGCTGACGGTGTCTCGAGCATGTCGCGGTTTTCGGCCACGCGGCTCACATACCGCTTATCGAGCGTCATGAGCTTTACAAGGGATCTCTCCCTCTCCGTCATCCTGAACTTTTCCTTTTTCTCAGCCTCGGCGTCAGACTCGCGTCCCCCGCTCCCTGCGCCGCCTGCATCGAAGGCTCCGTAACCGCCTGTCCTTGAGTCGACTTCGCCTTTTATGGCTCCGAACGATATCCCAAGATCCTGAGACAGCTTTTTCTCATAGACCTCCTGCTCGGCAGGATCCATGCCGGCCATGATCTTCGCGGCCTCCTTCAGATAGTCGAGCTTCTGCTCGTCGTCAGAAAGGTCGAAGCCCTGCTTCGCAGAGTCGAGTTTGTACTCCCAGTAAGAATATGCCCCGTCTATGAGCTTCAGAAACGCGTCTTTCCCGTTCGACTTGACGAACTCGTCAGGATCCTTGCCCTGAGTGACATGGAGTACTTTCACCTTCATGTTCTCTTTCCTGAGGATCTCGATGCCTCTGAGAGCCGCATGCCTCCCGGCGCTGTCAGCGTCGTATGACAGGACGACTTCATCTGTGTACCTGTGGAGGAGCTTCGCCTGGTTCTCGGTAAGAGCCGTCCCCAGAGAAGCACACACATTGTGGATCCCGCTCTGATAAAGCGACACAGCGTCCATATACCCCTCGACGAGTATTATGTATCCCATGTCCGAGGCCGCTCTCCTTGCGGCGTGCAGCCCGTAGAGGTTGTTCTTCTTCTGGAATATCATCGTCTCAGGGGAATTCAGGTACTTAGGCACCTGATTCTTCAGTATGGCCCTGCCGCCGAAACCGATCACCTTGCCCGACGTGTTTATTATCGGGAAAATGACCCTGTCCCTGAATTTATCGTAAACGCGGCCTTTGCTCTCCGACATCAGACCGCATGACAGCATCTCCTTGTCGCTCACGCCCTGTGATGCGAGATATTCGTGAAGGCTCTGCCAGTCCCCGTCAGCGTATCCGACGCCGAACCTCTTCAGCGTCGCGGCGCTCATGCCGCGGCCCTTCATGTACTTGTACCCGGGGTTCATGCGGCTCGTCAGGGCTTTGTAAAAATACTTCGCCGCCATCCTGTTTATCTCGTAGAGCCTCGTCCTGCGGCCGTCGTCGTGGTATGACGATTTTTCCATCTTTATGCCATACTCCTGAGCCAGCCTTTCTACAGCCTCGCCGAAGTCGAGGTTATAGTACTTCATGACGAACTCTATGACATCGCCCTTAGCGCCGCACCCGAAGCAGATGAAAGACTGCCTT
>JBJETC010000241.1:0-1775 GCA_051883115.1 Anaerovoracaceae bacterium | reverse complement strand
CCATTTTCCGGTTACCTCTTCTTCCTTTTCCTATATATATTTCGGCATAGGTGATCTTTTTTCACCGGGCCGTCTGCCGGTCCGCCGCGGGCGTACTGCCGCGATACATCATCTGCCGCATGTTCCGTATGAAGTCAGTATATCATGAACTGAACTTGTTGTTGTGGTATAATAATTAAATTCAAGATGAAAATCAAAGTGACAGGGGCAGATGAATGGAAATGGAGACGATAGTAGCCGCAACGGCTAATCCGCATAAGGTAAAGGAACTCGAAAACATAACGCTGAAGTACGGACTGCATGTGATACCGAGAGGCGAGGCGGGCATTCCGGACAGCTTCGACGTCGTCGAGGACGGGAGCACGTTCGAGGAGAATTCGCTCATCAAGGCGAAGACGATCATGGAGATGTGCGGAAAACCGGCGATCGCTGATGATTCAGGGCTCATGGTCGATTATCTCGACGGGGCGCCAGGCGTTTACTCGGCGCGTTTCTCGGGCGAGGACTGCGATGATGAGAGGAACAACGACAAGCTCCTCAGGCTCATGGAAGGCGTGCCTATGGAAAAAAGGACAGCGAAGTTCGTCTCTGTCGTGACGCTCGTTTACCCTGACGGCAAGGTCATCCAGGCGAGGGGCGAATGCCCGGGCACAGTGCTCACGGAGAGACACGGAACAGGCGGTTTCGGCTACGATCCCCTTTTCCTGCCTGACGGTCTTGACGGCACGTTCGCGGAGATAACACAGGAAGAAAAGGACAAGGTCAGCCACAGGGCGAAGGCGCTCGCTGAGCTCGGAAGGCTCCTGTCGGAAAACAGATGAAAGAGTGGACGGTGTTTTGAGGGATAGATTGCAGCACGCGAAAAACAGGATCAGGAAGATGATACTGCTTGGGATCAGACAGTTCGGCGATCCGTACTATCAGGGCTTCGCGGCGCAGGTCTCTTTTTACCTGCTCCTTTCGATAGTCCCGACAGTCATGCTCGTGACGCAGCTCCTTTCGCTTATGGATATCTCGACTTCAGCTCTCAAGGACTGGCTCAGCCATTACGCGAATGATGTCATGGGGCAGATGATCGTAGGCTTCCTGAGCAACAGGCTCTCGGCCGGAACGAATATCGTCCTGATACTCCTCGCGGTCTGGTCGGCGTCGAGGGCTCAGTTCTGTCTGATGAGGATAAGCAACTACATATATTCCGGCGGGAGGATGACGGGAAGGTTCATCCCTGAGCGGTGGAGATCAGTCAAGCTCATGTTCCTGACGATATTCACGTACGCCTTCGTAGTTGCCGTGCTCGTGTACGGGAAGACGTTTCTTCAGCTCATTCTGAGGAACGAGATGACGCGGGCCGAAGTGTCGAAATACTGGTCGATACTGAGGTGGCCTATAGCGGCCGTGATGTATTATTTTCTTGTTTTTTACAACTATTACGTGATGCCGATCATGAAGCTGGAAGGCAGGCGCATAGCGCCGGGAGCGCTTTTCGCAGCGGCAGGCATGCTGATAGTGACGATAATATACGCTATATACGCGGGAAACATCGCGAATTACAATATTATTTACGGATCCATGGCGACAGTCGCAGCGCTGCTGTTTTGGCTGTATTTCATGTCGTGGGTCATGACGCTCGGGATGCTTTTCAACAAGCTCCTTATAGATACTAGTGACATGTAGCGAGCATGCTCGTTTTTCCGGGGCGGCGCAGGACTGCCCCAATAATCGCGAAAGAGAGATCAGATCAAATTGAAACGCATACTTATTATCATGAATCCTTA
>JBJETC010000240.1:0-9897 GCA_051883115.1 Anaerovoracaceae bacterium | reverse complement strand
GAAACTCTTAAGACGATCGATTCAGGCGCGTTTTCAGGGTGCAAGGCCCTGAAAAAGGCAGAGCTTCCAAAATCCCTGACCAAGGTCGGTTCGTTTGCTTTCCAGAATTGTACCTCCATGGTAAGTGTTAAGACATCTATGCTCTCAAAGGGTATTTTCGGCGGATGCCTGGCCCTGAACAGTGTCACGCTGGACATGTCGTCAGGGACGATCCCCGCACAGGCATTCAAGGACTGCATAGGACTTGATCATATCAGCATTCCTGAAGGTATTACAGGTATAGAAGAGGAAGCTTTCTCCGGGTGCGCGTCGCTTGCGAAAGTAGACGTCCCGGCGTCGCTTGAGTCAGGACTGAACGGAGAAGCTTTTTCAGGATGCTCGGCGCTTAGTGACATTTCCATAGACAGCGCCTCCGTTCACTATATTTTCGAAAGTCCGTTCGTATATAACAAAGACAAGAGCATGCTCGCGTTTTGTCTGCCGAAATATCAGGGCGCGGTAACTATCCCTGACACTGTCAGAAAGTTAGACGATGGCGCTTTCATGTCATGCGCCGGACTTACAAAAGCAGTGATGCCGGACAGCGTTGAAACTGTCGGGAAAGATGCCTTCAACGGATGTTCCGGACTGTCAGACGTCAGACTTTCATCAAAGATAACTGATTTAGCGCAGAGTACTTTCAAGGACTGCACATCACTCAAAGAGATCGAACTCCCGGAGGATCTGAAGACCATGCAGAGATGGGCGTTCTATGGATGTTCATCACTCGATACGATGCTTGTGCCGGCCGGCTTCCGGGAGTTCAAGGCGGGAGCCTGCTACAACATGAAAGGACTGAAATATGTCCTTTACGCCGGGACAGCTGATGAGTGGAAGAATATTAAAACTGATAAAACGAGGCCGGAAATACTCTATCCGGAGATCACTGTTTTATACGGCGCGAAAAAGATCGGAGATCCTGAGGATGCGCCTGAGTTCACGAAGCAGCCGCAGAAAGCTGCTGTAAAAAAAGGCTCGGCAGACAATAAAGTCACTTTCTCCGCGTCTGTCAGCGAGCCTGAAGAAGGCACGAAGTATTTCTTTGTATGGTACAAGAACACTGAGAAGTCTGAGAGCGGCAGTACCATCCTGGGATCTACGGACGACGGGAAGTCTGAGACCAGCTGGACGGCAGAGCTTGATACCTCAAAGACCGGCATTACTTACTACTACTGCAGGGTCATCTGTGTCGACAAGGACGGTACAGCGGTATCCAGGACATCAGATATAGTTCCCGCTGCAGTAACGGAGAGCGGTATGACGGGTTCGGGGACGGAAGATGATCCGTATCAGATCGCGACAGCTGAGGACCTGCAGAAGATCTATGATATCACGGCAGATGGCAACAGCCTGGACGGCGTATACCTCAAGATGACAGACGACATCGAGCTTCCTGCGGGATGGAAGCCGATAGGCGTCACGAAGGACGGAACGGCGAATATCAGCGATCCTGACAACTTCAGACCGTTCAGCGGTATATTCGACGGAGCCGGGCACACGATCACGGTCCCTGAAGGAGGGCTCCCGCTTTTCGGATACGTACACGGCGCGTCTATCAAGAATCTGAATATATACGGAAAGAAAATCGCGGGATACGGTCTCGTTAATAACCTTGAAGGCAAAGGTTTCTCGGGAACGTCTGTAACTATCGATAATGTCACGCTGAAGAGCGGTTCCGCCACTCAGAAGTCAGGTCTCACCGGAGCGAATCTAACCACGAGCATTTACGCGGGGTGCGGAAGCAATTACAGTGCCGTTATCCGTAACTGCACGATAGAGAAGGGCGTAACAGTAGGCTATGATAAAGATCAGATCAGCATCGGATCCATCGCGGGCAGGATGCAGGGAACAGTCGAGAACTGTGTAAGCTATGCGGACGTTTACGGAAAAGATTACGTCGGAGGCATCATAGGAAGCAGAGATAACGCCATGGGAGACGTCGCGGTCAATAACTGCGGGTTCCACGGTACTGTCACCGCTTCAGGCACTCAGGCCGGCGGTATCTCAGGAGGAACATATACTAACTCGACTGCTCCGAATGGCGCCGGACTGAAAATAACCGGATGCGAATGCGACGGAACTGTCGCGGCGGAAGATAAGGCTGGCGGGATCCTCGGCGCGGACAACTTTACCGGCCAGAGATGGGATAATGGCCAGTCAGCGATAAAAGACAACAGGTTCACCGGTAAAGTCAGCGTTACGAAGGAAAACGGCTATGCCGGCGCCATAATCGGTTATCTGAAGAGTATGAATAAGCACGACCACATCAGCGGCAACAGCTGTGCGAGCGGATGCGGCGCCGATAAAGGCATCGGGCGCGTCGACTTTATCGATACGAGCTGTGTTTCGCACGAAACGGCAAGCGGAACGGCATATTTCAGCACGGAAAAAGATACATCCGGGTGTCCTTCGATCGTAGGCTGCTGGTGGAAGCAGGAAATGAACAGGACTGACGACCCTCTCGGCGCGGACGCTGATAAGCTCTGCAAGGCAGACAAATCACCTGAGGAAGAGGCTGATGAAAAAGCCGCGTCGGCTGTTTCCTCGATGATAGAAAAGCTTCCGGCATCTGACAAGGTAACAAAAGACGATAAGGAAGCTATAAATGCCGCGCGCTCGGCATATGACGCGCTCACAAACAGCCAGAAAAAGCTCGTCTCGGCCGATACGCTGAAGAAACTCACGGACGCTGAGGCCGCGCTCAAAAAGGCAGAATATGAGAGCGCCGGTGATAATACGGGAGACAGCAGCAGCGCTGATGAAAAAGCCGCGTCGGCTGTGGCAGCTATGATAGACAAGCTCCCTGCGGCAGATAAGGTAACAAAAGACGATAAGGAAGCTATAAATGCCGCGCGCTCAGCATATGACGCGCTCACAGACAGCCAGAAAAAGCTCGTCTCGGCCGATACGCTGAAGAAACTCACGGACGCTGAGGCTGTGCTTAAAAAAGCGGAGCAGGATGACGATAATGACCATGATGATAAGGAGGAGGCTGAGAAAGTCAGGGTAGAAGCTGTAAAGAACAGCAAGGTAAAGAACGTGAAAGTAAAGTCGTACCCTGACAGCAGGAAGATGAAGATCAGCTGGGATGCTGTCGAGCATGCCGACGGTTACAGAGCGGCATACCGTATAGGAAAAGGCAGCTGGAAATATAAATATGTGACCGGCACTGAAACAACGTTGAAGAATATTAGGAAAAACTCCGTGGTCTCAGTGAGGGTACAGGCAGCGGCGGTATCAGTATCAGGAGAAAGATATTACGGTAAAAAATCGGCTGTTAAGAGAGCATCCCAGTTGAAAACTTCGATAAAGAAGGTGAGAGCAGGCAGAAAATGCGCAAAAGTGTACTGGAAAAATTTGAAGAAAGCAAGCGGATACGAGATCAGCTGGTCTCGCTCCTCAAAGTTCAGGGGTCAGAAGACAGTTAAAGCCGCAGGCAGAAAGAAGAGCGCTAAAAGGATCAGCAAGCTTGCAGGGAGAAAGACATATTATTTCCGCATCAGAGCTTACAGAACCGCAGACGGAGAAAAATATTACGGATCCTGGTCGGGAACTGCAAAAGTTCGCGTAAAATGATTGCCAGATCACACTGGATGAGTTGGATCTATATTAAGAAATGCACATGAACATTTTTCGTTCATGTGCATTTTCTTTGCCATTATGTAAAAAATCAAATTATCAGAGATCGAAGCACTTTCTCACAGGCTCGTGTTCGCCGAGTACGACTAGTGTCGAGTCTGTCTCCAGCCTGTCATCAGGCGTGATGTCTATGTCGAGCTCCCCGCCGCGGCGTATGGCGATGACACGGATGTCATATTTTTCGCGCAGCTCCAGGCTCCCGATCGTCTTGCCGATCCATTTTTCAGGGATCTCGAGCTCGTACAGCGCGTATTTCTGCGAAAGCGCCGTGTACTCGAGGACGTGGTCGCATCCGTAGCGGATGGCAGTCTTCTCGCCGATGATGCGCTCAGGGTAGATGACCTCGTCAGCGCCGAGTTTTTTCAGGAACTTAGCGTGGATAGCGCTCGTCGCGCGCGAAGCCACGAATTTCGCGCCGAGTGTTTTCAGGAGGTCTGTCGTGACGAGCGAGTCGCGGAAGCTGTCGCCTATGCAGACTATGCAGCAGTCGAAGTTGCTGACTCCGAGTGTCTCGAGGAATTCTCTGTCTGTGCTGTCGCCGATCTTCGCGTCCGTGACGAAATTCATAACGTCGTTCACGCGTTTTTCCGTGTGGTCGACGGCGAGGACCTCGTGGTCCATCGTGCTGAGTTCATGTGCCACGTTTCTTCCGAAGCGTCCGAGTCCGATGAGAAGTATGGATTTCATGGGTATCTCCTTTTTACTTAGTTCATATTTATAGATATTTTGCTGTTTTTTCTTTGTTTTGGCCGCTTATTTTTATATATCCTGTCTTTTCCCTGACATTTTGCCGATTCGTCGGGGCAAAACGTAAAGTCACGAAACAGCGGATCGTCCGTCAGCCCGCGGCTGCCGGGTCAATACCGTCAGCCCACGGTTATCTTTTCGACAGGGTTCACGCCGCTGTCAACTCTGTCAGCCACCGCCGCGAACACGAGCGTCAGCCCGCCGACTCTCCCCATATACATGAGAAAAGCGAGCAGGATGTGCGACACGTTCGACAGGCCCGGTGTCACGCCGAGCGTGAGACCGACTGTGCCGAGCGCCGAGGCAGTCTCGAACAGGCATTTTATGATCGGGACGTCATCCACAGTGCTTATGATCATCGCCGCGGCGACAGGCAGGAAAGTGTACATCATGAGGAGCGCGCTCGCTTTTTTCTGCGTCTCATCATCTATCCTGCGCCTGAACATGTTAACGTCCGGCTTCCTTAAGAATACGGAAAGACACGATGATGAAAGCACCGCGAACGTCGTGGTTTTCATACCGCCGGCTGTGGAGCCCGGTGAGCCCCCGATCAGCATGAGCACGATCATGAGCATGATGCCGGCGCCGTGCAGCTTTGTGAGGTCAGCCGTGTTGAAACCCGCCGTCCTCGTCGTGACAGACTGGAAAAGCGAGAGCAGGACGCGGTCGTGCGTGCTCCCCGTTTTGTACTCTGCTAGGTAAAAGCAGATGGCCGGGACGGCTATGAGCACAGCCGTGACGGAAACGACGACTTTTGTCTGCATCCTCCACTTTTTTATGTGCTGCCTGCATGTGAGTATGTCGTGCCAGCAGAGGAAACCGATGCCGCCCGTGATGATGAGCGCCATGATCACGATGTTGAGCAGCGTATCGGCAGAATACGCCGTGAGCGAGGAATAATGCGAGATATAGCCGTTCAGGTCAAAGCCCGCGTTGCAGAACGCCGATATCGAGTGGAAAAAAGAATACCATATGCCGCGCCCGATGCCGAGCTTCGGGATGAAGACGGGCATGAGGAGCAGAGCCCCGGCGGTTTCTACCGCGGCGCAGAACGTGAGTATGAAGCGCGTGAGCCTCACGACACCGGCGAGCTGCGGCGAGCTTATCGACTCCGACATGACACTTCGCTCCGAAAGGCCTATTTTTCTCCCGGAAAAGATCTGGATAGCGAGGGCGAACGTTACGATCCCCATGCCGCCTATCTGTATGAGGACGAGTATCACGGCCTGTCCGAACGATGACCAGTACGCCGCCGTGTCATGCACTATGAGCCCGGTAACGCATGAGGCTGATGTGGCTGTGAAAAGAGCGTCCATGAACGAGGCGCTCCGGCCGGACCTTGTCGCGAAAGGCAGCATCAGGAGGAGCGTGCCCGTAAGTATGAGCGCGGCAAAGCCGAACGTTATTATCTGAAACGAACTTTTAGAGTTCCATCTTTTTTTCTGCATGAATATCTCCGTCTTGATCTTGTCGCCGGGAAACCGGCTTTTGTATCATTTTAACACGCCGGGGCGATATGCACTATGTCTGCTGAGTGACGTTTTACACGGGGAAGGAATGTGTCATGTATTTTTATTTTAAAATAAAAAGTCCCGGCAGTGTGAGCCGCCGGGTGTTAAGGATATGGAAATGATTAGATGTTGTTTGCTATGCCATAAATCAAGGGCTGCCCTTGAATCATATAGATTTTATTTTATTTCCATGGGAATGTAAAGTTCTTAATAAAAAACATGTTTACAGAATCAGCACATGGATTTTAGGGTAAAATGCTTTTACATAATTATGAGATATGTAATTATATAAAAAGGTAAAAAGGGATATTTCGGCTTCGGCCGGAAAGGCAGGGAAGATGCTTCAGATAAAAAATATTTGCAAGACATATAAGACGGGCGACTTCGTGCAGAAAGCCCTGGACGGCGTCAGCCTCGACCTCAGGGACAGCGAGTTCGTCGCCGTGCTCGGGCCGAGCGGTTCGGGCAAGACGACGTTCCTCAACGTGATCGGCGGCCTGGATAGGTACGACTCCGGAGACCTCATCATAAACGGCGTCTCGACGAAAAAATATAAGGACAGGGACTGGGACACGTACAGGAACCACGTGATCGGCTTCGTTTTCCAGAACTACAACCTCATCCCGCACCAGGACATCCTCTCGAATGTCGAGCTCGCGCTCACCATAAGCGGCGTGAAAAGCAGCGAGCGGAAGCGCAGGGCGAAGGAAGCCCTCGAGAGCGTCGGACTCGGCGACCACATCCACAAGAGACCGAACCAGCTTTCAGGCGGCCAGATGCAGCGCGTTGCGATCGCAAGGGCGCTCGTGAACGACCCTGACATACTGCTTGCGGACGAACCTACAGGCGCGCTCGATTCGGCGACGTCTGTGCAGGTCATGGAGCTCCTGAAAAAAGTCGCCGGGGACAGGCTCGTGATCATGGTGACGCATAACCCCGAGCTCGCGGAGCGCTACGCGACGAGGACGATCTCTTTAAGAGACGGAAAGATCACGGGCGACACGGATCCGTTCACGCCTGAGGAAAAAGAGGCAGAGGAGGCTGAGATCTCCGGCGCCGCTTCAGGCGATACGTCATCGGAAAGGTCATCGGAAAAAGGAAAGGCAAAAAAGAGATCCCGGAAGAAACAGCGCCGCGCGAAGATGGGCTTCGGCACGTCGCTCGCCCTGAGCTTCAGCAACCTCAGGACGAAGAAAGCCAGGACCATCCTGACAGCGTTCGCCGGCTCCATAGGCATCATCGGCATAGCCCTGATCCTTGCCCTCTCAAACGGCGTCAGCACGTACATAGACGACATGCAGACAAAGACCATGGTGAGCTACCCTATAACGATCCAGGCCGAAAACACTGATTTTTCAAGCATGTTCGGCTCGGAAAGCGCGTCGTCCGGAAACAGCTCCGACCACAAGACTAACGCCGTTTACTCGAGCACGAGCGGCATGGCAGTCACGACGACGAACAACCTGAAAAAGTTCAAGAAATATCTCGACGACCCTGACAGCAGCATCAGGAAATACATAGGGAAAAACGGCATCACGTATTCATACGATATAAAATACGACGTATATACATATAATAAGAACGGCGTTTTCCAGAGCACCGACACATCGACGCAGGGAGACTACGGCATGAACTTCGGCGTCGCCAACAGCTGCTTCGGACTCGTGCTCACGGGCAAAGACCCCGCAAAGGTGAGCCCCGCTATAAAGTCGAGCTATAAAAAGATGAGCGGGAGCTGGCCGTCCAGGTCGACAGACGTCGTGCTCGTCACTGACAGCAACGGGGAGATAGACGCGGAGACACTTTACCGCCTCGGCTTCATGACGAAAAAAGAGTATAAGGCCATCGAGAAAAAAGTGTCCAAGCGTAAAAATGTAAAGCAGAGATCGTATTCCTACAGCGAGCTGATCGGCAAGACTTACTACGTCGTGCCGGCTTCATCATATTATAAAAAGCAGTCCGTCGGCGGCAGGGACATCTACGTTTCGAGCCGCGATGACAAGACTGAGACAGAGAAGATCGCGAAGAGCAGCAAGGCCATAAAAGTGAGGATCTGCGCCGTGATAAAGCCAAAAAGCAGCGACACGGGGAACAGCCTGATCTCATCGACGATCGGCTACACGAAAGCCCTTCAGACCAGGATCATAAACATGACAGACAGTAGCAGCGTCGTAAAGGCTCAGCGCGCGGATAAAAAGACGAACGTCCTCACAGGCATGAGCTTCAGGGGCTCCTCGAGTCAGGACAGCCTTGATTCGCTTTCGTACTCGCAGACAGGCACGGCTTCGACATATGAGGACAATCTCGAGCTCCTCGGCGCCGTGGATAAGGACGACCCGTCCATGATCGACATATACGTCGATACTTTTGACGATAAAAACGCCGTCGCTGACTGCATCGCAGAGTACAACCGCGGCCAGAAGGACAAGGACAAAATCTCATACACCGATTACATCAAGCTCATGATGAGCCAGATGACACGCATGGTGAACATAATAACGTACGTTCTGATCGCCTTCGTCGCGCTTTCGCTCATAGTGTCGTCGATAATGATCGGCATCATCACGTACATCTCCGTCCTCGAGAGGACGAAGGAGATCGGTATCCTGAGAGCTCTCGGCGCGTCAAAGCGGAACATCTCTCTCGTATTCGACGCGGAGACATTCATAATCGGCCTGATGTCCGGCGTGCTGGGCATAGCGATAGCGCTGCTGCTCCTCATCCCGGGCAACAAAATACTCCACTCGGCAGTCGGCATAAACGACATCAACGCGACACTCGAGATCTCGAAGGCACTCATACTCGTCGGCCTGTCCGTGGTCCTCACGCTGATCGGAGGCTTCATACCGGCAAAGAAAGCCGCGAGGAAAGACCCTGTCGCAGCGCTCAGGACAGAGTAAAAGGCTGCATCATAAAGCTGCTGAAAAAACCGGGGCGCCTATGTCCCGGGTCAAAGATCCCCAGCCGCGGCATTGCCGCGGCTGTTGTGGTAATATATATAGGAAAAAGAAAAATTTCTTACTTTATTAAATCGAAGACCGGGCCGGCAGCGGCCGATGCCGGTAAGATTTTTAATAAAAAAATTCTGAAAGAAAAACAGTTAAAAAGATAATCAAAAGAAAAGAGGATAAATGGATCTTCCCTGGAACAGAGATAATGCTGACATACCTGTAAAAGAAGCGCCTTTTGCCGAGAGGGCGAGGCTCGTAGGAGAAATAGGCCTGATCACGCTTTCGTGCGGGACAGGCGCATATCGCGTGCGCGAAGCCATGTATAACGTGGCGGAAGTGCTTGGCCTCAAATGCGACGCCGACATAGGCCTCCTCGCCATAAGCTACACGTGCTTCGACGACGCAGAGCAGTTTTCGCAGACGGTCTCCGTACCGTCGAGCGGCGTGAACACAGACAAACTCAACGAGATAGAGCATTTCACGAAGGAATTCGAGGATGTCCACGCGTCGGAGAAGCTTGGGACCGTGCATGATGAACTCGACAGGATATCCGGGAAACCGGGGAATTACTCGGCATTCATAGCAGGACTGGCATCGGGGACAGCGTGCATGGCATTCGTTTTCCTCCTCGGGGGAGGACTTGTGGAAATGGCCGGGGCCCTTGCGGGAGCTTTTGTCGGGAACTTCATAAGGAGGATCATGCTCGACAGGAAGATAACGCTCCTAGCGTGTGTAGCCGCAGGCGTAGGCGCTGCGTGCCTCACGTACCTCGGCGTCTTTACGGCGCTGCAGCAGGCATTCGGCGTCGTTTCGGGACACCAGGCCGGGTACATAGGCTCGATGCTCTTTGTCATACCGGGGTTCCCGCTCATAACGAGCGGACTCGACTTTGCCCGTGAACACATGCGTTCCGGCCTCGAGAGGCTCGCTTACGCCCTTATGATCATAGTGACGGCCACATCGGCGGGCTGGCTCTTTGCATGGATAGCGGGACTCAGCCCGGGAGAACT
>JBJETC010000239.1:0-9931 GCA_051883115.1 Anaerovoracaceae bacterium | reverse complement strand
GTCTCGAAAGGTTCTCCTCCCTTTCGCTGAGAGACTTTGCAGCCTTTTCCTTCGTCTCGGAAACGCCGTCGGACTCCTTCCTCAGGTTATCTATCTCTGACTGCAGGACAGCGAGCTTCCTGGTGAACGTCTCCATCTCGCTCTTAGTCTTATGCTCTTCTGTTTCTATCTGTTCGAGCCTCTGCCTGCCGTACTGGTCTTCCTTATCGGCCGTCGCGAGCTGGCCCGTTATGTCGACGAGCTTTTCGTTGCACTGGCGTTCCTTTTCCTCGAGCTTTGACTTTTCTGAATCTATTTCGCCGATCTCGGAAGCGTACTTTTCGATCTCGGCTTTCGTTTTTTCTATATCCTCTTCTACCGATCTGATCTCATCAGAAAAAGCGGCGTGCCTTTTCTCGTCGTCGCTGATCTGCTTCAGTATTATGTTTACCTCGAGCTGCTTGTATCTGTCCTCGAGTTCGAGATAGCGCCTTGCTCTCTCGCTCTCAGTCTTAAGATCGCCTATGCGTCCCTCGATCTCGCCTATGATGTCGTTCAGCCTGTTCAGGTTCTGAGCGGTATCTGCCAGCTTGTTCTCAGCGTCGTTCTTTTTCGTCTTGTACGCTACTATGCCGGCCGACTCCTCGAATATTGCGCGTCTCGATTCCGGCTTCTCGCTCACGATCTCGGAGATCTTCCCCTGACCTATGATGGAATAGCCGTCGACACCTATGCCGGTGTCCATAATGAGCTCTTTTATATCTCTGAGCCTGCACTGATTGTTGTTTATGAGGTATTCCGTCGTGCCGTCGCGGAACATGCGGCGTGTTATGGAAACCTCCGTGTAGTCAGTCTTCAGTGCTCCGTCTGAATTGTCGATCACAAGAGTAACTTCAGCCATGCCTTTTGCGTGCCTGGATGATGTACCGTTGAATATCACCTCGTCCATCTTCCCGCCGCGCAGAGTTTTCGGGCTCTGCTCGCCGAGCACCCAGCGTAAGGCATCGCTGACATTGCTTTTTCCGCTCCCGTTCGGTCCCACTATACATGTGACACCGCGGTGGAAATCTATCGTCACGTGATCGGCAAAAGATTTGAAACCCTGTATTTCCAGTCTCTTAAAATACATACTTTAGAATCTCCCAAGGGCGTCTTCCGCCGCTTTCTGTTCAGCGAGCTTCTTGCTCCTGCCTTTGCCTCTGCCGATTTCCCTGCCGTTGCACAAAAGCCTCATCACGAACGTCTTGTCGTGATCCGGCCCGCTCTCCGACACTTCCTCATATTCTATGACAGGGCACCTGCCGCTCTCCTGGAGCTTTTCCTGGATCTCTGATTTATAATCGCGGAAAAGTTTCCCCGCGGCAGCTTTCTCTATTATACCGCTGAATTCCCTCAGGATAAAACGTTTTGCCTCATCATATCCGCCGTCTATGAAAACAGCGCCTATGACGGCCTCAGTCGCGTCAGCGATGATCGAAGGCTTCGCGCTGCCCCCGTGATTTTTTTCGCCTGCTCCGAGCCTCATGTAGCTTCCTATGCCGAGCTTCCTGCCGACCTCCTCGAGAGCTGCGCCGCACACCGCTGCCGCCCTGCGCTTTGTCAGCACTCCCTCAGGTTCATCAGGAAGTCTCGTGTACATCTCGTACCCTGCGACAGCGTCAAGAAAAGCGTCGCCGAGGAATTCGAGCCTCTCATTGCAGACCGAAGCCGGGAGCGATATCTCGCGGCAGTATGAGCTGTGAGTCAGCGCTGTCTCGAGAAGCTTCCTGTCCCTGAATCTGTATCCTATTTTTTCTTCAAAATCACCTGTGTCCAAGTAAAAAATCTCCTATCTCTAAAAATGATCATCCCCCGTTACCGGAAGATGACCATTGATCAAAAAACGACACGCCGTCTGAGGCCGGTTTATCAGTCGTCTGTATTCTCTCCGCTGCCGGCACCGTCCGCCGCCGGCCCTTCAGGGGCCTCAGCTTCTTCATCGCCGGCCTTTTCAGCTATCTGCCTGAGCGAATCCTCTATCTGGCCTATGACGTTCCCTCTGACAAAAGGTACGGCCTTGAGTATAGTCTGCTTTATCGCCGTAGGGTCAGAAGATCCGTGTGCCTTGACAACAGCCTTTTTGATGCCGAGTATAGGCGCTCCGCCGTATTCGCTGTAGTCGAACTCGCTCTTGAGGCCCTTGAGCTGGTCATAAAGCAGTGCCGCTCCGAGCTTGCTCTTCATGCTCGAAGTGAATCTCGACTTCATCTCCCTCAGGACCATGAGTCCGAGGCCTTCTGTGAGCTTGATGATCACGTTGCCGGTGAAGCCGTCAGTCACGATGACATCGCACGCATGATTTTGGAGCTCACGGGCTTCGACGTTCCCGACGAAGTTGACTCCGCTCCTGCTTATGAGCTTATATGCGGCCTTTGTAAGTTCGGATCCCTTGCCTTCCTCTGTGCCGTTGTTGATGAGGCCGACTGTAGGATCCTTGACTCCTAAGACTTTTTCGTAATAGATGCTGCCCATGACAGCGAATTCCCTGAGGTACTCAGGCCTGCAGTCAGCGTTCGCGCCTGCGTCAAGCAGCATCGAAGGCTGCATCCCGATCACCGGGTAGACTGTCGCAAGTGCCGGACGGTCTATGCCTTTTATCCTGCCTATCTTCATGACGCTTCCCGCGTATATAGCGCCTGTGCTCCCGGCTGAGACGAATGCGTCGCCTTCGCCGTTCTTTACGAGTTCGAGGCCCTTCACTATGGACGAGTCTTTTTTCTTCCTTATCATCTTGACAGGCGGTTCGCCGTTTTCGATGACCTCAGTCGCGTTAACGATCTCTATCCTGTTCCCGCTGTATCCTGTCTCGTCGAGGACGCGCCTTATGTCGTCCTCCCTTCCGACGATAACTATACTCGTATCATCATCAAGTTCCCCGGCCGCTTCGACCGCGCCTTTTACAGCAGCTTCAGGGGCGTTGTCGCCGCCCATGCCGTCTAAAACGATTTTCATGATAAAACTCTACTCCTGCTTGTCCTGTTCGTCTCTGCTGAATTCCTCAGTCAGTTCCCTGACGACTTTATCTATCCTGTGAGCGACTTCTCTGAAGTCGTCCTCCTTGTATCCGCGAGTCGTCATCGCGGCAGTCCCGAGCCTGACACCGCTCGTCTCCTTCGGGCTCTTCTTATCGCCCGGGATCATGTTCTTGTTCAGCGTGATCCCGACCTCATCGAGCCTCATCTGGAGATCATTCCCGCTGAACGGGAATTCACTCAGGTCTATGAGGAAAAGGTGGTTATCAGTTCCGCCCGTAACGATCTTGTATCCCATGTCTATGAACTCCTGGCAGAATGCCTTGCAGTTCGCTACGACCTGTTCGGCGTAGTGCCTGTAGTCCTCTGTCAGAGCTTCTTCAGCGCATATCGCCTTCCCTGCTACGATGTGCATGAGAGGTCCGCCCTGTGCGTAAGGGAAAACGGCGCTGTCTATCTTCTTCGCGAGTTCCGGGCGGCCGAACACGAGTCCGCCTCTCGGTCCTCTTAAAGTCTTGTGTGTCGTCGTCGTGACAAGATCGGCGTATCCGAACGGCGAAGGATGTACTCCAGCCGCCACGAGGCCGGCTATGTGAGCCATATCCACCATGAAGTACGCATTCACGCTCTTCGCGATCTCCGCGAACTCCTCGAAATCTATGATCCTCGAGTAAGCGCTCGCGCCTGCGAGTATGAGGTCAGGCCTGTATGACTTCGCCTTTTTCCTCACGTCCTCCATGTCTATGAACCCGTTCTCATCAACGCCGTAGAAAACGACGTTATAGAGCTTGCCGCTGAAATTCGCAGACGAACCGTGTGAAAGGTGGCCGCCGTTCTCAAGACTCATCGCCAGGATCGTGTCTCCAGGGTTCAGCACCGACTTGTACGCCGCAAAATTCGCCTGCGTCCCGCTGTGCGGCTGAACGTTGACGTGGTAATCGGTGTGGAACACCTCGCGCCATTTATTGCAGCAGTATTCTTCAAGTTCGTCGACGTGCTCCGTGCCTCCGTAGTAGCGTCCCTTATTCCCCGACGTCCTTTCGTACGGGTAACCTTCCGCGTACTTCCATGTGAGACAGCTTCCGCACGCGGCCATGATGGCCTCCGAACAGTAGTTTTCCGACGCTATCAGCTCCACATTGTACTTCTGCCTGTCGTACTCGTCCTGGATGAACTGTCCGACCTGCGGAGAATACTGCCTGACGAAGCTGATATCGTCAGCGATGTACGTTGTGCTGTCATTTCCTTCACGATCTAGCATTTTGACCTCCCATATCCACTTTAACAAGGTAAACTGATAAAAAATTATACCATATCAAAACGATTTCCGCCAGACGATCATCAAAGTATACTATTTTACGTCTGTTCTGCCAGGCAGGTCCTCGCCGCTCCAATCATGTACAGCGACCCGGCGAAAAGTATGAGGTCGAATCCCTTCTCCCTCCCGAGCGCCAGACCGACTGCCTTCCTTATATTTTTTTCCGCGGTCACACGGCATCCCTTTTTCTCAAGGAGTGCCGCAAGACTCTCCACGTCCATTTTACGCGGATTATCCGGTTCTGTCACTATCATATCGCGCGTTATGCCCGTAAAATGATCCATCACGCCTTCGACGTCCTTATCCTCGAGCACGCCCGTGACGAGCAGGATCCTTTTCTGCCCGTAAAACGCGAGCACGGCTTCTTCCAGCCTTTTCGCGCCGTCCTCATTGTGAGCACCGTCGAGCACGATATCGGCCCTGCCTTCCGCGCCGCTCCTCATGACCTCGAAACGGCCGCGCTGCACTGCGTTTTTCATGCCGTGCCTTATCTGCTCTTCCGTGATCTCTATCTTCCCGCTAAGCATGAGGAGTGTCACGGCAGTGAGCGCCTCCACGGCGTTCCTCACCTGATAGCGGCCCGGCATCGATATCTCCATGTCCTTATACCCGACACCGAGGACAGATACGTCAAATGAAGTCCCCGTGAGCTTTTCCTCATTTATGTGAGGCTCCATCCTGTACGCGTCGACAAGAAGGCTCCCAGTCTCACGCGCCTTATCTACAAAGACTTTCTTCGCGTCAAGCCTCTCCGTGCTTATCACGACCGGACAGCCCTTCTTGATTATCCCGGCTTTTTCCCCCGCGATCTCAGGAATAGTGTTCCCAAGCACGTTCATGTGGTCAAACGAGATCGACGTGATGACCGAGCAGAGCGGCTCTTTCACGACATTCGTCGAGTCGCCGCGCCCTCCGAGGCCGACTTCCAGCACAGCTATGCTGCAGTTTTTCTCTTTAAAATAAAGAAAAGCGACAGCTGTAATGACTTCGAACTCTGTGGGCTGATCAAAGCCCTCAGCCGCCATCCTGTCAGCCTCATCGCATACGATATTCCCGTATTTCTCAAGGTCCTCATCGCTTATGAGGGCCCCGTCCAACTCTATCCTCTCATTGAAACATTCGAGATAAGGCGAGGTAAAAAGCCCCGCCCTGTATCCCGCTGATCTGAGCATTTCATATATGAATCTGGACACGGAGCCTTTTCCGTTCGTGCCTGCCACATGGATGACCCTGAGGCCGTCCTGCGGGTCACCGAGCCTCGAGAGCAGCTCGTTCATGCGCTCAAGGCCCAGTTTGCTCCCGAATTTCAGGAACCCGGCGATCCTGTCGAGAATGTTCAGATCTTTACTGTTTTCGTTTTCCAAATTTATCTATTTCCCCGCTTTCTCTGAGATCTGCTCTATCTGCTCTATCGTCTTGCGGAGCATCTCCTCATAGCGTACTTTCTTTACTTTTTCCGCTTCAACGACCTTCTCCGGAGCCTTGCTTACGAATGACTCATTTGAGAGTTTCTTTTCAGCGCGGCTCACCTCGCCCTCGAGACGTGTCTTTTCCTTGTTCAGTCTCTCGAGCTCCTTAGCGTAGTCGACGAGTTCGTTCATAGGAACGAATATCTGCGCGCCGACCATTACCTTGGACATGGCGTCTTCAGGCGCTTCGGCTGTGTCGCTTATGTATGAGATCTCAGTTATGTTAGCGAGGTCTTTTATGTACCTCTCGCCTTTTTCAATTCTTTCTCTGTCAGCGCCTTTCGTGAGGATAGCTACGGATAGCTGCTTCGAAGGCACTGCGCCTGCTTCCGACCTTATGTTCCTTATAGTCGTGACAGCATTCATCGTCATGGTGAGGATCTTCTCTTCCTCCTCGAAGTGGCGGCTCTCGCTGTACTCAGGCCATTTCGCGTTTATAAGGTACGAGTTCCTGCGTCCTTCCGTCTCTTTTTCAGAATGAGGCAGATATCCCCAGATCTCTTCTGTGATAAAAGGCATGAACGGGTGAAGGAGCTCAAGCATGTTCTTGAGGCAGAGGGCGAGCACGAATCTCGCCGTCTTCTTATCTTCTTCATCATCGCCCCAGAGGCGCTTCTTCACGATCTCGATGTACCAGTCGCAGAACTCGTTCCAGATGAGGTCGTAGACCCTCTGTCCCGCAAGCGCGAGGTCGAACTTGTCCATCTCTTCCGTGACATACTTCGCAGCGTCATTTACCCTCGAGATGATCCATTTATCCTCCGTCTTGAGATCTATCCCGGAGAAATCATCTGTCCTGTCGAGGCCCTGATCGCTGCCGTCGGCCATTTCGAGGAAGTTGCCATCCTCGTCCTGCAGGTTCATGATAACGAACCTGGACGCGTTCCACAGCTTGTTGGCAAAGTTCCTGGCGTTGAGGATCCTGTCCTTCTTGTATCTCATGTCGTTGCCCGGCGTGATACCTGTCGTCAGCATGAACCTCAGAGCGTCAGCTCCGTACTTGTCTATCTCGACGAGCGGGTCGATACCGTTGCCGAGCGATTTGCTCATCTTGCGTCCCTCGGCGTCACGAACGAGACCGTGGATGTAAACGTATTTGAACGGCGGCTCCTTCATGGCTTCGCAGCCTGAGAAGACCATCCTTACTACCCAGAAGAATATGATATCGTATCCTGTCACGAGTACGTCTGTAGGATAGAAGTACTCGAGTTCCTGTGTATCCTCAGGCCAGCCGAGTGTCGAGAACGGCCACAGCGCCGAGGAGAACCATGTATCGAGCACGTCCTCATCCTGCTTGAGATCATGACTGCCGCACTTAGGGCATGTGTCAGGATCTTCCATGGATACGATCGTTTCGCCGCAGTTCTGGCAGTACCACGCAGGGATCCTGTGTCCCCACCAGAGCTGTCTCGAGATGCACCAGTCTTTTATGTCATAGAGCCAGTGCAGATATATCTTGACGAATCTGTCCGGGACGAACTTGAGCTTCCCGCTCTCAGCGGCCTCGATGGCAGGCTTTGCAAGCTCGTCCATCCTTACGAACCACTGGTCTGAGAGCATAGGCTCTATGTTCGTGTGACACCTGTAGCACTGACCTACAGGGATGACCATCTTTTCCGTCTTTACGAGGTATCCCGCCTTGTCGAGTTCCTCTACCCACTTCTTCCTGCATTCGTAGCGGTCCATGCCGGCGTACTTCCCGCACGCGTCTGTCATGGTCGCGTCGTCGTTCAGGCACTTTATGATCTCGAGGCTGTGTCTCTGCCCTACTTCAAAGTCGTTAGGGTCATGAGCCGGTGTGATCTTTACTGCGCCCGTTCCTTTTTCCGGATCAGGATAAGGGTCCTCTATGATAGGGATCTCCCTGCCTACGAGCGGCAGGACGACCTTATGTCCTATATAGTCCTTATATCTTTCGTCTTTGCCGTTTACCGCGATCGCTACGTCTCCGAACATCGTCTCAGGTCTCGATGTCGCGACTATGATGTCCGGTCCGTCTTTTTCCGCGGATGGATATCTGAAGTACCAGTACTGGCCGTCCTCATCGACGTGCTCTACCTCAGCGTCGGAGAGCGATGTCCCGCAGCTCGGGCACCAGTTTATGAGCCTGTTTTCCCTGTAGATCATGCCCTTGTTGTAGAGGTTTACGAACATGGTCCTTACGGCCTTGCTGCATCCCTCGTCGAGCGTGAATCTCTCGCGGCTCCAGTCGCACGAGTCGCCGAGCTTGCGGCACTGTTTCGTTATCCTTCCGCCGTATTCGTCCTTCCACTGCCATGCGCGCTTCAGGAACTCCTCGCGGCCTATATCTTCCTTTTCAAGCCCTTCTTCATCGCGGAGCTTGTTTACTACCTTTACTTCTGTTGCTATGCTGGCGTGATCTGATCCCGGGAGCCACAGAGCGCTGTAGCCCTCCATCCTCTTCCAGCGTGTGAGAACATCCTGCAGAGTCTGATCCAGAGCATGTCCCATATGGAGCTGACCTGTGATGTTCGGAGGCGGCATTACGATCGTGAAAGGCTTCTTGTCCTTATCGACTTCAGCCCTGAACGAACCGCTCTCTTCCCACATTTTATAGATCCTGTCCTCAAAGTCCTTTGGATCATATGTTTTCGCAAGATTTTTCTTCATAACACTCCAGCCTTTGACGCCGGCCCCGGCCGGCTTCCCATAGAATTACCTGACCTGTATATTATACAGTAAATATCAATACTCTTTAAGTGCTTTATCTTCCTTAAGTATAGCCTTTACTTCATCGTACTCCTCGAGGATCTCCTCATCCGGTGTACCTGTCGCACGGCTCACGATCACGTTGACGATGATGCTGATGATGAATGCCGGCAGGAGTTCGTAAATGGAGAAAAGTCCTCCGAGCTTCGCGATACCGAATTTCCAGATGAATACCATAGCTCCGCCTGAGATCATTCCTGCGAGAGCGCCGTATTTGTTCGACTTTCTGTCAAGCAGCGCGCAGAGGATGGCCGGTCCGAACGATGCGCCGAATCCTGCCCATGCGAACGATACGATACGGAATACGGAGTTGTCCGGGTTCCATGCGAATATGACTGCTATGATCGCGATGCAGACTACTGTGCCTCTCGCGAAGACTATTGATTTTTCCTTTGACATGTCTTTTACAAAGAAACGCTTAACGATGTTTTCCGACACACTCGATGATGCCGCGAGCATCTGTGAATCCGATGTAGACATGATAGACGCCAGGATACCTGAGATGATCAATCCTGCTGCTATAGCCGCGAGCGGGTTGATCTTGCTTATAGCTGACGCCATATAGATTATGATCCTTTCCGGATCGAAGCTTCCGTTGATGATACCTCTGTTCTTAGCGAATGTATATCCGATGACACCGATGAAAATGGCGATGCCCATGGAGATGAATACCCAGACAGTAGCGATACGCCTTGACATCCTGAGCTTTTCCTTATCTTCGATAGCCATGAACCTGAGCAGGATATGCGGCATGCCGAAATATCCGAGGCCCCATGCGACTACTGAGAGTACCGGCAGTACACCGTGCTGTCCGCCGACATAGTCCATGCTGAAGTAGTTAGCTACATCATGTGTGTTGGCGATTATAGCGTCCATGCCGCCGCCTGTCACGAGTCCGTAGCCGACTATGACTATGAGCGCTATCGTCATGATGATGCTCTGGATGAGGTCTGTCGTAGAAGCGGCCATGAATCCGCCGAGAACTGTATAGATAGAAACGACGAGCGCTCCGACGATCATCGAGCCTCTGTACGGAAGTCCGTAAAGGCTGTTCATGAGTTTGCCGATCGAAGCGAATCCCGACGCTGTGTACGGAACAAAGAAAACAACGATGATTACAGCGGCTATCGCGCACAGCGAACCGCTCTTGTCGTGGAACCTGTTCGAGAAGAAATCCGGGATCGTGTTAGCGTGTACGTGCTCCGAGTAGATCCTGATCGGTTTCGCGACGATGAGCCAGTTGACGTAAGTTCCGAATCCGAGTCCGATAGCCGTCCAGACAGCCTCCGCGAACGATCCGTTCATACCTACGAGACCTGCAAGCGCTACGCCCGGAAGTCCCATGAGAAGCCAGCTGCTCATGTCTGAAGCCTCAGCGCTCATTGCTGTTACGAGCGGTCCGAGTTTCCTTCCGCCAAGGTAAA
>JBJETC010000238.1:0-1788 GCA_051883115.1 Anaerovoracaceae bacterium | reverse complement strand
ATACTCTGATTCTGACTTTTCGCGGTCGGCCTGTTCCTTTTCGATCCTTTCCTTCTCAGCCTTTTCAGCAGCTTTCCTCTCCGCGGTACGGCGCTTGATCTCTTCCTTCTGAGCTTCCTTTTCTCTTTCTCTCGCCAGCGCCTCTCTGTGAGCTTTCTTCTGCTGGAGCTCTTTCTTGCGCTTCGCTTTTCTCTTTGCTTCCTTACGAGCTTCGATCTCTTCCTTGTTAAGAGCGTAAGCCTCTCTCAGGACGGCCTCATACCTGTTCTTTTTCCTGATGACGAAGAACATTATCACAGCTATAAGGATGATCATGCCGAAATATATGACATATCCGTTCACAGATTTCTGGATGCTGTCTATGGCTCCCGTCTTTTTCAGGATAAGCCCGAGGATGAGTATGCCCGCGACGAAGAACAGGAAGATCGACTGGCTCAGAGCCATCTTGATCCTGCCTTTTTTCTCGAAATCCTTCTCTCTCTTGTAGACTGCAAACATATGTATGGCGATGATGACCGCCAGCGCTATTATATATACCATATTTTTCTACCTGCGGGGCATTCGTCAGTCGCTGACATCCGGGTCTATGTCTATGTCGACACTGTAATCCGGGTATCTGTCCCGTATCCTTTCCTGTATTTTCTGAATGAATTCGTCTCTGTCAAAATCATCGAAATCGACTACGAGATCGAACCTCATATTTTTGTCCTTCTCATCAACGTAAAAGCCGTGGAGCTGGAGCACATGGTCTGTCGAAGCCGCTACCGCCCTCACGTCCTGCTCCATGGCGGCCGCTTCCGCTGTCGTGTTGCGGGAGTAGATGCCCACACTAAGCAGCATGATGCCGTACTTTTCGTACACCTCGTGCTGTATCCTGTGCGTGAGTCCATCTATCATGTCAGCTGTGTACGTGTCCGGCACCTGGATGTTCACAGAGCCGTAAAACTCGTCCGGTCCGTAATTATGCAGTACAAGGTCGTAAGCGCCGCTCACGCCTTCGAAAGAAGAAAGCGTACGCTTTATCCTTATCGAAAGGCTGCTCTCCACTCTCTCGCCGAGCATTTTGCTGAACGTATCACGCATCATCATGAGGCCTGACCTGATGATGACGCACGATATGCCCGTGGCGAGCCATGCTTCTATGCTGACGCCGAAGCCCTCGTACATGATGATCGCCGCAAGCGTCGCCGACGCGATGAGAGCGTCGAACAAAGCGTCTGAGCCTGACTCCGTAAGTGACGCCGAGTTGTTCTCTGTGCCGACTTTCTTATCATAACGCCACAGGAAAAGTTTTACAACTATTGCCATGATGACTACGGCTGCGGAGATCCAGCTGTACGACGGTCTGACCGGATGTATTATTTTTTTAACTGACTCTGCCAGTGAAGTTATGCCGGCGTAAAGGATTATCGCTGAGATGACAGAGGCGCTCAGATACTCTATGCGCCCGTGTCCCATAGGATGCTCCCTGTCAGGGGCCTTTCCGGCGAGCTTGGTGCCGGCTATGGTTATGACAGACGATAAAGCGTCGCTGAGGTTGTTCACCGAGTCCATCACGATAGCGATGGAGTTCGCCATGATGCCGACAAAAGCTTTCGCGCACGAGAGGAGCACGTTAGCTCCTACGCCCACGAGACTGGCTTTTATTATAGCAGAAGAACGTGCTGATTTGATAGTTTTTTCTGCCATCGTCCCGTCGCTTCTTTCTGTAAAAAGTTTCTAATCTAAAAATAAGCGGACACCGGTCATGATCCCGGCATCCGCATGAACGACAGCTTTATCGGCTGA
>JBJETC010000237.1:0-1794 GCA_051883115.1 Anaerovoracaceae bacterium | reverse complement strand
CGTAATCAACATCCATTGACACGTCACGGCACCCGAAGCGCCTGAAATCCCCGTGCGCATGGCTGCCCGGCGAAATGTGGAAATAGTCGCGGTAAAGCGTCTGATGCGGCGATGACAGGACTATAGTGTCAGGCTTCAGTTCAGCGATCTTTTCAGCAGTCTCCATATACGAATCCAGTGTCGGCTGGATCCTTTTTTCCTCCCCGCGTCCTATCTCCGGGACTGCGACCGGCGGATGCGGCATCATGAATGCGTAGATAATCATAAGATCACCTTCCTTCTGATTCCAATAATATCACAGCGCGGGCCTTTGCGTGTTGAATTTCATCTTCGAGAGGGATACCATGACATTAAGATGTTTATCATGTTTGTGATGATCAAGGAGGAAAGCATGAAGAAAAATAAATACCGCAGGGTCATCTGCCTCGTGATCTCCATGGCTGTGATCTTATCTGCCCTGTCATTTTCCGCGGTTTTCGCCGATGAAAATACAGACGACGCGCCGCCGCAGCCTGAGATAAAAAGCGTCCGCGTGACCGGATACCACATCGCCCGCATCGACTGGTCAAAGGTCAAAGAAGCCGACGGGTACATCCTTTCCAGGAGGTCTTCAGGTTCGGACAAATGGAAGAACCTGATCACGATAGACGGAAGCGAGCAGACATACGCCAACGATTTCATCATCAGCAGGAAAACCTACTATTACAGGGTCATCGCGTATAAAAAGACGAGCAAGGATGGCGAAGTTATCATCCCTGATGAAATCACTTCAGGTTATAGAAAGACGTTCAGCAAAAACACGGTCAATACATTCAAAGGCGGCAGCTATTCCCGCGGTTCCGTATACGGACCGCAGCTCAGTTCTAAGCAGCTTGCCTCGGTGAAGAAGTCCGTAAAACGCTTCTGCAGGAAGTATATAACTACTGACATGAACTCGATAGAAAAAATATACGCCGCTCAGATCTACCTCGCGGACACATGCGTATACGCCGCGAGATGGGACAGACACGGCGCCAACACCGCCTGGGGCGCGCTGGTGTATAAAAACAAAAATGGCAATCACGAGGCGCAGTGCTCGGGCTACGCGAGAGGAATGAAAGCCCTCCTGGACGGAGCCGGTGTCGGCTGCAGGTTTGTCCACGCGAACACACGCTCGGCAAACCCTTCGCACCAGTGGAACTTCGTTAAAGCCGGCGGGAAATGGTATATAGTCGATCCTCAGCTGAACAGCCAGACCGCCTCCTCATACGGTTTCTATGCGGCATTCATGTGCGGCAGCAGCTATTACCAGAAGAATACAGGTATGAGATGGAACAAATCGTCCTACCCTAAAGTGTCAAAATCGAGTTACCCATCCTCAAAGCTTGTGTCCATCGAAAAAGGCTATAAAGTCTCGATGCTATTCGAACGTGTCTATAATTACAGGTAAAATCAACCACGGGGCGTCAAAAGACGCCCCGTTATTTTTTTACTCTCTGTTCTTTGTCCTTTCTATTTCGCGGGTAAATACTACAAAATTTCAAATTTATTTTTGGCTTTCATCAATAAAATATTCCTGTATCAAAGATTTTCAGGTATAATAGTGACATATGTATGTAAAAAAGGGGTGAAAGTATGCAGGAATTCTTAGAAGCGGCAACCAGATTTTCAGTCAGAATGGATAAGGCTGTCTGGGGCGTGCCAATGCTCGCGCTGCTGCTCGGAACAGGTATTTACCTTACGATAAGGCTGAATTTCCTACAGTTCCGCAGATTCGGATTCATAATGAAAAAAACAGTCGGCCGTCTTTTTTCC
>JBJETC010000236.1:0-1794 GCA_051883115.1 Anaerovoracaceae bacterium | reverse complement strand
ATAAATGAGCTGAAAGACGGCATGATGAGGCAGCTCGAGGAGAAGCATGACTTCGAGGAAATGAAGCTTGACGGCATGAAAAACCAGCTCGCGCACTCTCTTGAGACTGAGATCTCAGGATATGAGAGCGAGGTCGAGCGGCTCGGCTCGCTTATAAGGAGCTATGACCCGAGGGCGATACTGTCCAGAGGCTACGCTGTCGTGGAAGATAAGGACGGGCACGTAGTAACGAAGGCGTCGCAGCTCAGTGACGGCGACAGTATGGACATAACGCTGGCGGAAGGCAGCGTGTCAGGTGTCGTGACGCAGAGGTGAAAAAATGGGAAAAGAGAAAAACGAACAGACAGAAGAAAATAAAATGACATTTGAGGAGGCGTACTCGAACCTCCAGAAGATCGCTGACGACATGAAAAAGCCGGGCGCTTCGCTCGAAGATTCCATAAAGAGATATGAGCAGGGCATGGAGTATTACAGGAAATGCCGCGAGATCCTCGACAGCGCGAAGCAGAAAATAGAAGTTATCAAGGAAGAAACGAAGTTCGAGGACTGATATGCTGAGTTTTGAAGAATACGCGGAAATAGCCGAAAGCCATCTGCCTGATTTTTTCCCTGAAGAAAACAGCTATGACAAAGTCATAATCGACGCGATGAAATACAGCCTGAGCGCAGGAGGAAAGCGGCTGAGGCCTGTCCTGACGCTGGCGGCGTGCGATTTCGCGGGCGGGGATATAAATGACGCTCTGCCGTTCGCGTGCGCGATTGAATACATACACACATATTCACTTATCCACGACGATCTCCCGGCGATGGATGACGATGACATGAGGCGCGGGAAGCCTTCGAATCATGCTGTTTACGGCGCCGGGATGGCGACGCTCGCAGGAGACGGGCTCCTCAATCTGGCTTTTGAGACGATCATAAACGACATAGCTTCGTGCGCAGGTGATCCTGACAGGATGACGGCTCATGCGAAGGCCGGTCAGGCCATAGCGGAAGGGAGCGGTGTCCGTGGCATGGTCGGAGGCCAGGCGGTGGATATAGAGAATCAGAAGTATCCGGCGTCGGAGGAAACGCTTCTTTACATAGACAGGAACAAAACAGCGGCTCTCATAAAGGCTGCGCTTCTGGCAGGAGCTTATGCGGGCGGCGCGGACGACAGCATGATATCTTCATTCGGGAGGTACGGCGATGATATCGGAACGGCTTTCCAGATAGCTGACGACATACTTAATGTCACCGGGACTGAGGAAGAAATGGGGAAGCCGGTCGGGGACGACGCTGATGATGACAAGATGACATACGTTTCGATGTACGGCATGGATGAAGCGAAAAGGATGCTCGAAAAATACACTGATGACGCGCGTGATGTCTTCAATGACTCATTTTTCAGCACTCTCGCAGACAGGCTGGCAAGGCGGAGCCGCTGAAGCGGCTGCCGGTGAGATGGTAGGCAGCCTCCGCAGTCGGAATGGAACAAAGCAGGTTTGATATATGAAGGATTTAGAAGAATACAATTTTCCGGAAGATCTGAAAAAAATGAATGACGAGGAGCAGGAACTGCTCGCGGTGGAAATACGCGAGTTCCTGCTTGAGCACGTATCGAGGACGGGCGGCCACCTCGCATCGAATCTCGGAGTCGTCGAGCTGACGATCGCTCTGCACAGGGTCTTTGACAGCCCGAGAGACAAGATCATCTGGGACGTCGGTCATCAGTCGTACGTCCACAAGATACTTACAGGCAGGGCTGACGAGTTCGATTCACTGAGGCAGACAGGAGGGATGAGCGGTTTCCCG
>JBJETC010000235.1:0-1798 GCA_051883115.1 Anaerovoracaceae bacterium | reverse complement strand
CAAGTGCAGGTATGTCCTGCTGGAGCTTCTTGTCTACCGACCAGAGTTTCCCGCCTCTTGCCAGGCATGTGTAAAGATCCATGACTGAGAGGTCAAAAGAGAACGGCGCCTGATCGAGGTAAACAGGCTGATCGGCAGGATGGCTGCAGTCGCCGAGTGATATGGACCACTCGAGGTAGCTGTTCAGATTTTCTGTAGAGATCTGCACTCCCTTTGGCTTGCCCGTGCTCCCTGATGTGAATATTATGTAGAAAATGTCTTCAGGCTTGTTCCACGCCGTTTCCGGCACGCTGCCGCCCATGTCTGCTATGTTCTTTATCTCGCTTGAGCTCAGGATCCTCGTATCATCCGACGCCATGGAATCGTCAAAATCCTCTGTCGCCATAATGAGGCTGTTCCCGACTGCCTCTGCGATATCCCTGATCCTGTCAGGCGGCATGTTTATATCTACAGGACAGTAAGCCCTGCCCGACTTGACGCATCCGAGGAAACACTCGAGCATCTGCGGGGACTTATGTCCGAAAACGATCACAGGAGTCCTGTCATCGCCGAGCTCTTCTGTGAGAAAATGCGCGATGGCGTCTGATTTTTCCCAGAGCTCACCGTATGTGATCTCACCCGATCTTGAATGAAAGGCCGGAGATTTTCCGAAATGTTCTGCTGCGAATTTTATATTTTCAAGTACGTTCAATGTATGCCTCCCTCAGACCGGACGATCCGGTCGATTTTATTTTCATACTTTCCGAAAAACGTATAACTAAATTCAGCAGCTCCTATTGTATTAGTAGAGAGACACAATGTCAACAAAAATATATATTTATAAAAAATTTTTAAGCTTCTGTTAATTATAACCAATCTCTCATAACCGCATAAAAAAAGGAGCACACGCCTTATACAAGACGAGTGCTCTTCATGTCTTAAAAAATATTAATAACCGCCCCGGGCTATTTTATCTTGCGTACCCTGATAACGCCCTCTATCGATTCGATCTCACTGATGAGCTCAGGCGTCGTCTCTGAATCTATGTCGAATATGCAGTAAGCGTAGTTGCCTCTGCTCTGGTTCGAGAGGTTCGCGATGTTGATGTTGTCTTCCGAGAAAACAGAAGTCAGCTGTGTCAGCATGTTCGGGATGTTCTTGTGAGCTACTGTGATCCTGCCCTTTGAGCGGCATACGCCGGCGTTGCATGGAGGGTAGTTTACGGAGTTCGTGATGTTCCCGTTCTCTATGTAGTCTCTCAGTTCCTCGGCAGCCATTACGGCGCAGTTCTCCTCGGCCTCGGCTGTACTTGCCCCGAGATGCGGCGTAGCGATGACGTTAGGGAGCTTCATGATCTCAGGATCAGCGAAGTCTGTGACATACTTCCTTACTTTTCCTGATTCAAGGGCATCTGCGACAGCCTGTCTGTCTACGACCTCGCCGCGTGAGAAGTTGAGCAGGATGACGCCGTCGTTCATGGACTCGAACGCGTCGCTGTCTATCATGCCTTTCGTTTCATCTGTGAGGTGAAGGTGAACGGTGATGAAGTCAGAAACTCCGTAGAGCTCTTCTCTCGATCTCAGCACCTTTACGTTTCTTGAGAGCGAAAGCGCGTTCCTTACTGACAGGAACGGGTCGACGCCGTAAACGTTCATGCCGAGGTTGTCAGCTGCATTCGCCACCATTCCTCCTATGGCTCCGAGACCGATGACACCGAGCGATTTCCCCTTTATCTCAGTCCCGACATATTTTTTCTTTCCTTTTTCGACGTCCTTCTCGAGTTTATGCTCGTCTGCGTTGTCCTTGACCCATCTGATGG
>JBJETC010000234.1:0-1810 GCA_051883115.1 Anaerovoracaceae bacterium | reverse complement strand
TAAACGCTGAAACGCAGCGAGCACCGTCACTTGAAAGATATGGATCTTTCTATATATCACTCCGGTTTTATGCTTGTGATATCTGCAAATCCCGCGTTGATCAGACTGGCAAGATCTTCCGGCGCCATCTCTACAGAAAGGCCTATCTTGCCGCCGCTCACAGCTATTTTCTTGAAAAGGAGTGCTGTTTCATCAATACATGTGGGAAAAAGTTTCTTCATGCCGATCGGCGAACACCCTCCCCTGATGTATCCGGTGAGTTTATTTATGTCCTTTACGTGTATCATTTCGACATTTTTCTCGCCGAAGTGCTTCGCGACCTTCTTGAAATCGAGCTCCTCGCTCGTAGGAAGCACGCAGACATAATGTTCGCCTGACGCGCCTTTAAGAACGAGAGTCTTGAAGTTCCTCTCAGGGTCTATGCCCGTCTTTTTCGCCACGTCCACGCCGTTCGTGAACTCGCCTTCCACTTCATATGTGTGAGGCGTATATTCTATTCCTGCCGCCTCTATCATCCTTACGGCATTTGTTTTCGCTGTTTTTTCCTTATTTTTAGACATTTTACATCCCCATATTATCTATTTTGTGATTTTAAAATATCATTTATATGTAAAATTTGCAACGGACGCTACCGAAGTGCGCTCTTCAGCATCAGAAAAAACCTGCCGGAGCGTATTTTTCTCCATCAGAAGAGGCCTGCCGGAGTGCGGTCTTCGCCATCAGAAAAAGGCCTTCAGGAGCGCATTCTCAGCAATAAAAAAAGGTCTGCCGAAGCAGACCTTGAAAATCTTTTTTACCCGCGATTACAGCTTCAGGAGTCCTGATCCGAAGATAGGAGCGCATACGAGTGAAACTATAGTCATGAGCTTGATGAGGATGTTGATCGAAGGACCGGATGTATCCTTGAACGGATCTCCGACTGTATCTCCGATAACAGCGGCCTTATGAGTCTCAGAACCCTTTCCGCCGTAGTTTCCTTCCTCAACGTACTTCTTGGCGTTATCCCATGCACCGCCGGCGTTGGCCATCATGATGGCAAGCATTACACCTGAAACGAGAGCTCCGGCAAGTACACCTGCGAGGCACTCAGGTCCGAGTATGTATCCGACAGCAACCGGAACGATGATAGCCATGAGTCCAGGAGCGATCATTTCCTTGAGGGCAGCATTTGTTGAGATGTTTACGCATCTTGTGTAGTCAGGATCAGATGTTCCTGCGAGGATACCTGAATCCTCCCTGAACTGCCTTCTAACTTCCTGGACCATCTCGTTTGCTGCTTTACCAACAGAGTTCATTGTCATAGCGGAGAAAATGAACGGGAGCATAGCTCCTACGAACAGTCCGATAACAACGATCGGGTGCAGGAGATCGATAGAACCGATCTGAACTGTCTCAGCGTATGATACGAACAGAGCGAGAGCTGTAAGAGCTGCAGAGCAGATAGCGAATCCTTTTCCGATAGCTGCTGTTGTGTTTCCTACAGAGTCAAGCTTATCTGTGATGTTTCTTACTTCTTCAGGCAGCTCTGCCATTTCTGCGATTCCGCCGGCGTTATCAGCTACAGGACCGTAAGCGTCTACTGCAACCGTGATACCTGTGATAGAGAGCATACCTACTGCAGAAAGAGCGATTCCGTAAACACCTGCGAATCTGTATGATACATAGATACCGATGCAGATGCAGATGATAGGCCAGAGAGTTGAAAGCATACCTACAGCAAGTCCGCTGATGATAGTCGTAGCTCCGCCTGTCTGTGACTCTTCTGCGATTTTCTTTACAAACGTATCGTCGATCATTTCTCCGCAATCTA
>JBJETC010000233.1:0-10095 GCA_051883115.1 Anaerovoracaceae bacterium | reverse complement strand
GTCCTGAGAGACGCCAGCTTTTTCTCGTACTCTGACGACTCCGTCTTAAGATCATCTGCGCCGGTCCTCAGCTTCCTGAGCTGATCCCTGTCATCTTCGCGCGCCTCCCTGTCAGCCTTGAGCTTCCTTATCCCGGCCTCGAGATCATCCAGCTCGTCCTGAGCTTTTATAAGGGCTGAGCTCACTTCTCCCTCAAGATCATCGAACTCTTCAGGAGCGCGGCCGAAAATATCGCGCGTCTTCTTCGCTATATCGTCGTTGGCTTCCCTGAGCGCATGAGCTGCGCGGTCGAGAGCCTTGTCAGCGTCATTGAGATCGTGCTCTCGTTCATTTTTCCCGGCTTCAGCCTTGTCGAGCTCTTCCCTGTCCGGAGCCTCGGCGCTCTTCTCTGCAGGAGCCGGGTGGTCTTTCGATCCGCATACCGGGCAAGGCTCGCCCGGCGCGAGGTCTTCCGCGAGCATGCCGGCCTGCTCCGATATGAAGGCGCGCCTCTTCGCGTCGTATGACCTTACCGCTTCGTCGCGTTTTTTCAGTGCTTCATTGTAGGCCCTGTTTTTCTCTGCAGCGTCGTTTTTCAGATCCCCGAGCCCGCTCAGCACTTCGTTGAGCGCGGAGATCCTCTCTTTATACGCCGACTGCTTTTCCTTTTTCTCTGCAGCCGAAACGAGTTCTTCATCAACGCCGCTCAGTTTCTCTATCTCAGCCTCCAGGCCGCTTATCTTCTCTGCGTATTCAGTGAGCCTGTCACTGCACGACTTTATGTTCGATTCGGCCGCCTCGATCCCGCTCTCTATCTCAGAAGCGCGGCTCGTGAGATCATCGAGCTTCCTGTAGTCGTCCATGGAATCCTCGATGAGCCCTGCCTCTGAAAGCCAGCCGTCACGCTCCTCCTGGCGCGACTCAAGAGCCGCAAGGTCCGCGCGCTGCTCCTCGAGTTTCTCTTCTGACGTCTTCAGCTCCGATTCGAGTTCATTTATCTTTTTACGAAGATCCGAAGCCTCGATCATGATCCCGAGCGTTTTTTCAGCGGCGTCTTTTTTCTCATCGACCGTCTTTTTCTCGGACTTCAGGTCATTTTTCCGCGACTCATCCTCAGACACGACCTTTTTCAGCAAGTCAGCGAAGCTCTCGCTCTCAAAGCCGGAAAAATCAGCTTTCGCCTTTTCGAACTCATCGTGCAGGCTGCTCTCCTCATCTGCCGAAGTCCTGTCAGCCTCAGCTTTCATGCTGCGTCTCACCGCGTCCATGTCAGACTGGGCCGCCGAAAGGTCGGACTTCAGCCTGTCCTGGATCTTCCTGAAATTTTCCGTCCTGAATATGCGCTCGAGTATCTCGCGGCGCTGCTTCGTGTCGGCGTTCAGCACCGAGCTGAAATCGCCCTGCGCGATCATCGCGATCATCTTGAACTGCTTGTCGTCGATCCCGGTGATCTCCTTTATCTTTTTATCGACGGCGCTGACCTTCGTATATACCGTTCCGTCCGGGCAGAGCAGCGAAGCCTCAGGCTCGGCTATTTTCGTGCCTTCTCCGCGTTTTTTCGCTCTCTCCTGCCTTATGGAGCGTCTCACTTTGTATTCTTTTCCGTTTTCGGCAAAAACGAGCTCGACAAAAGTCTCTGTCTCAGGTCTTGCGAACTTCGACCTCATGTCGTTTATCTGCCTCCCGCCTGTCCCGACGCCGTAGAGCGCGTACGTCAGCGCGTCGAACACCGTCGTCTTCCCGGCGCCCGTCTCGCCTGCGATCAGGTAGATCCCGCTCGTCCCGAATTTTGAAAAATCTATCTCCTCGCGCCCGGCAAACGGCCCGAACGCGGACATCACAAGGTCAACGGGTCTCATCGCTGTCCTCCCAGATCTCTTTTATCATGCTGTCCATATACTTTCTCTCATCGTCATCCATGGCCCTGCCCTGCTTCATGCTGAAAAAATCATCGAAGAGCGAGAGCGGATCTCTGTCCTCGGGCTTTTCCATGTCGTGTATGACTGTGTCGCCGCGGCCCGCCGCCTCGCTCACGATCTCGACGTAGTTCGGATAGCTTCCTCTCAGTATGTTCGCCGCGTCAGGGACTATCTCGCTGTCCGTCATGACTATCTTGAAAAAATCCTTCTCCGCTCTGTATTTTTCCAGATAATCAGGCGATATGAGCTCGCGGAGCGTCCCTCTCACGATCTTCAGGTCGCGCATCGGTTCGAGCGGTATGAGCTCAGTCCTCACGTCGCCTTTTTCACCTATATCCACGAGCGTCACCGATTTCTGATGGAGCTCCGCCGCGGAAAAAGAATATTTAAGAGGGCTCCCGGCGTATCTCACGCTGTCTCTCCCTACTTTCTGCGCCATATGGAGATGTCCGAGCGCGACATAGTCAAAGCAGCTGAAAATGCCCCCGTCTATGTTTTCCGAGCCTCCGATGCTCATCTCCTCGGATCCCGAGCTTTCAGCGCCCGTCACGAACTGATGGGCCACGAGGACGCTGCGCCTTGACGTGTCGACATCCATGTCCCTCACCGCAGCCTCCGCCGCGTCGTCATAGCTCTTTATGTCCTCATCCTCGAAGAACTGCTTTGCCACGTACGGCTTAATGAACGGCAGGAGATAAAAGTCTATCTCTCCGTGATCGTCCTCTACAGTGACTTTTCTGAAGATTTTTTCGTCATATGAGGGATTAAGCGTCCCGGATATAAAAATGCCTTCACGGCTGAAAATATCGCCTCCGAAGGCTATCCTCCCGGCCGAGTCGTGGTTGCCGCTCACCATGAAGACGTACTTTACAGTTTCAGACAGTCTCGTGAGGAAGCTGTTCATGAGATCTACGGCCTCCCTGGAAGGTGTCTGCCTGTCGTAGATGTCGCCCGCTATCATGACGGCGTCTGCTTTTTTCTCATCTACGATCCCGAGGATCTCGTCAAGTATGTATTTCTGGTCTTCTATAAGGGAAAAACCTCCGAGGTCTTTCCCGATATGAAGGTCCGCAAGATGTATGAGCCTCAATTTTCACACTCCAGTCTGAGCTGCCCGCAGGCGCCCGAAATATCAGCGCCGAGACTGCGTCTGAGCGTGGCAGGTACGCCGTGTGCCTCGAGATGATCCATGAACTCCCTGGCGCGCGCGCGTCCGGCCGACTTGAACTTTGTCTCGTTTACTTCATTCAGCGTTATGAGGTTTACATGGCAGAGCATGCCTCTCAGGAGGTCCGTGAGCTGCCTGAGCTGCGTATCGCCGTCATTTACGCCCTTTATGAGAGCGTACTCGAACGTTATCCTGCGCCCGGTCTTTTCTGTGTATCTCCTGCACGCTTCCATGAGCTCGTCGAGGCGGTAGCGTCTGTTTATCGGCATCAGGCTCGATCTGAGCGCATCCTCCGGCGCGTGGAGCGAGACTGCGAGCCCCGTTTCCGGGAGGTCATCTGCGAACCTGTCTATGCCCGGCACGACGCCGCACGTCGAGACGGTGATGTTCCTCATGCTTATGTTTTTCCCCTTTTCATCGTGGAGGATCCTGATAGCCTTCACGACATTATCATAGTTGTCAAAAGGCTCGCCTGTTCCCATGACTACGATCCTGCTCACGCGCTCCTTTACTGTCTTCTCGATGTCGAGCACCTCGGAGACTATCTCTCCAGCGGTGAGGTTCCTTACGAGGCCGTTTATGCCCGAGGCGCAGAAAGCGCACCCCATCCTGCATCCCGCTTGCGATGACACGCAGACAGTGTTGCCGTAGTTATAACGCATGAAAACGCTCTCAACAGCGTTCCCGTCTTCGAGCCCGAACAGGAATTTCTCCGTCCCGTCCGATGAGACCTGCCGCCTCAGCATTTCGAGTTTCCCGATCACACAGGTGTCAAAAAGCCTGCTAATAAAAACTTCCGGAAGATCTGTCATCTCCCGGAAGCTGGTTTTTCCCCTGTAGATCCAAGAAAACAGCTGGCGGCCCCTGTACTTTTTCTGGCCGAGAGACTCCGCGAGAGCCTCGGTCTCTTCAAGTGTTAGGCTGCGAAGGTCCGTGAGACCTTCCACTGTCACTTCAGATCTGTTCAATTTGTTCACCTTTTATAAGTCTTATCTACAAGTCTTATCAGTCTACTTTTGAAACATCAAGTCCTGTCTTGTGGCCGTTGATGTTGACCTCAGGCAGTTCGTCCGACTCCTCGATGGTGTCCGCGAGTGTTTCTTTCTTGATGTAATCCTCATATCTGCTCACAGCAGCCATGACGTCAGCGTCAGCGTCAATGCTGATGTTGATCCTGTCCATCATCTCGAAATCCTTCTGCTTACGCATCTGCTGGATCTTGGAGATGACTTCCCTGGCGAGTCCTTCTGTCTCGAGGTCAGGTGTGATCTCTGTGTCGAGGATGGCGAACACGTTGTTGTCCATTGAAACAGCGAAGCCTTCCTTAGCGTTGATCCTGACATCGATGAGGTCTCTCGTCACGTCAAATGACTGTCCGCCGAGTTCCATCGCGACTTTTCCTTCGCTCTCGAGCTTCGAGATGAACTCAGAAGGATCATCTACCTGAGCGAGCGCCTTTGCGAAGTCCTTTACGTTCTTACCGAGCACAGGTCCTGCCTTCTTGAAGTCAGGCTTGAGCTGGAAGTTCATGTAGTTCGAGAGGTCCTCGCAGAATACGACGTTCTTTACGTTCAGCTCGTCCATGATGAGCGGAGCGAGGTCTTCTATCGTGTCTTTGTACTTACCGTCAACGAGGACTTCCGACAGAGGCTGACGTACCTTGATGCCTTCCTTTTCCCTGATGCCGCGGCCGAGGTTCGAGATCTGCTTAACGAGATCCATCCTCTTTTCCTCATCCTCGTCGATGAGTGACTCGTCTGCGACAGGATAGTAAGCAACATGGACTGTCTCTGCAGTCTTGTTGAGCTTGCAGTACATCTCCTCTGAGATGAAAGGCGCGAATGGAGCGATGAGCCTTGAGATGCCCTCGAGCACCGTGAATGTCGTCTCATATACGCTCTGCTTGTCCTCACTCATACCCGGAGTGTAGAACCTGCGGCGCGCTCTTCTGATGTACCAGTTCGAGAGGTCATCCTCAACGAAATCAGTGATCGCTCTGACTGACTTCATGTGATCGTAGTGCTCCATGTCGTCTGTCACGTCTCTTACGAGCCTGTTGTACTTCGAGAGGATCCATCTGTCGAGCTCAGGCTTTTTGTCGTAAGGCACTGAAAGCGACTTAGGATCGATGTCGTCCAGGTTCGCGTAGAGAACGAAGAAGTTATATACGTTCCTCAGCGTTCCGAAGAACTTGCTGTTTACTTCCTTGAGGCCGTCCTCGTCGAATTTCGTCGGCGTCCATGCCGGCGAAACGCTGAGCAGGTACCATCTCGTCGCGTCTGCTCCGTATTTGTCAAAGAGCTCGAACGGATCGACCGTGTTTCCGACATGCTTCGACATCTTCTTTCCGTTCTTGTCGAGGATCAGGTCGTTTACGAGAACGTTCTTGTAAGGAGCCTGCTTCTTGATGAACGTCGAGATAGCCATGAGCGAATAGAACCATCCTCTTGTCTGGTCGATCCCTTCGCAGATGAAGTCTGCCGGGAAAAGCTGGTCAAAGTCGTCCTTGTGCTCGAACGGGTAGTGCCACTGTGCGAATGGCATTGCGCCCGAGTCGAACCAGCAGTCCATTACCTCCGGGATCCTGCTCATCTCCTTGCCGCACTCAGGGCATCTGAGATGGACTTCGTCAACGTACGGACGGTGGAGTTCTATGTTCTCGTCGATGTCCTCGATCGACTTCTCGACGAGCTCCTTCCTGCTTCCGATGCACTCAAGATGACCGCATTCGCACTTCCAGACAGGGATAGGTGTTCCCCAGTATCTGCTTCTCGAGATAGCCCAGTCCTTAACGTCAGCGATCCAGTTTCCGAATCTTCCTTCTCCGACAAAAGGAGGCCACCAGTTAACTGTCTTGTTGTTTGCAACGAGGTCGTCCCTTAAGGCGCTCATCTTTATGTACCAGCCCCTCTTCGCGTAGTAAACGAGAGGAGTGCCGCAGCGCCAGCAGTGAGGATAGCTGTGTACGAGCTTCTGACGGGCGAATATCTTATTGTCCTTCGCGAGGTACTTTATGATATCCACGTCGAGGCCGTCTTCCATGATGAATCTGCCCTTCCACGGGGTATCTGTGTAGCGTCCTCTTTCGTCTACAGGCTGGAGCATAGGAAGACCGTACTTCTGACCGCAGCTGTAGTCGTCTTCTCCGAAAGGAGGAGCTGTGTGTACGATTCCTGTACCATCTTCGATGGAGACGTAATCCATGCAGGTTACATAAAACGCTTTACCGTCAACTTTACAGAACGGCTCGAGCTGTTCGTACTCCATGTACTCGAGATCCTTGCCCTTCATCGTCTCGAGGACCTCATAACTGCCGGCTCCGAGGACTTTGTCAGCAAGGTTCTTCGCGAGGTAGAAAATGTTTCCTTCCTCGTCGCCCTTTGTCATCTTTACCTTTACGTAGTCGATGTCAGGGCCTACTGTAAGAGCTACGTTCGCGGCGAGTGTCCAAGGCGTTGTCGTCCATGCGAGGAAATACTCGTTGTCTGTGCCCTTCTTTTTGAATTTTACCGTCAGCGTATTTACCTTGACGTCTTTGTATCCCTGTGCCACTTCGTGGGAAGCGAGCCCTGTTCCGCAGCGCGGGCAGTAAGGCACGATCTTGTAGCCTTCATAAACGAGGCCTGCCTTGAAAAATTCCTTTATGATCCACCAGCCCGACTCGATGTAGTCGTTGTCAAGCGTGATGTAAGGATCGTCCATGTCAGCGAGATATCCCATGCGCTCACTCATCGTGCGCCACAGGCTCGTGTACTTGAAGACGGATTCGCGGCACTTCTGGTTGAACTCCTTGATACCGTATTTCTCGATATCCTGTTTGCCGTTCATGCCGAGCTGTTTTTCGACCTCGATCTCCACAGGCAGGCCGTGGGTGTCCCAGCCGGCCTTTCTGTTGACTTTGAAGCCTTTCATCGTCTTGTATCTGTTAACGGAGTCCTTGAGTGTCCTCGCCATCACGTGGTGGATACCAGGCTTTCCGTTTGCTGTTGGAGGTCCTTCATAGAAAATGAACGGAGTGCAGTCTTTCCTTTCATCGACGCACTTCTTCAGAAGATCTATATCGTTCCAATGTTTTATCTGTTCGTTCTGAACTTCAGCCACAGGGGCTTCAGACAATTTCTCGAACATATATCAGTTTCTCCTTCCTGAGTGTCTGACATTGCTTCTGGATACATCCGGTCTCTCCAGATTTATCCTGTTCTGGCTATCTATCTCTGCTACCCTTACTGTTACTTTATCTCCGATGTTCATGACATCCTCGACCTTGTCGATGCGCTTCTCTGACATCTTTGAGATGTGCAGGAGGCCTTCCTTGCCAGGGAGGATCTCGATGAACGCGCCGAACGGCATGATGCGCTTTACTTCGCCTTCATAGACTTTGCCGACTTCCGCCTCAGCAGTGATGAGGGCGATCTGTCTCTTGGCCTCTTCAGCACCTTCGCTGCTCTCGCTGTAGATGTTGATGAGTCCGAGGTCGTCTTCAGAAATGTCGATCTTGGCGCCTGTTTCCTCTACGATCTTGTTGATCGTCTTTCCTCCCGGTCCGATGACGAGTCTTACCTTATCAGGATCGACTCTCATGGATACGCATCTCGGAGCCCACTTTGAAAGCTCCTTGCGAGGTTCTGAGATCTCTTCCATCATGACGCCCATGATCTTCATCCTGCCCTCTCTCGCCTGTTTGAGAGCCTGTCTCAGGATGTCCTTTGAAAGGCCGTGCACCTTGATATCCATCTGCATGGCCGTAACGCCGACCTCAGTTCCCGTTACCTTGAAGTCCATGTCTCCGAGGAAATCTTCCATTCCCTGGATATCGCTGAGGATGGCGAACTTGCTGGAGCCGTCTTCCTCTACGCGTTCGATGAGTCCCATGGCGATACCAGCTACAGGTCTCTTGATAGGAACGCCCGCGTCCATGAGCGAAAGGCATGAGCCGCATGTCGACGCCATCGAGCTCGATCCGTTAGAAGAAAGTACTTCCGATACGACCCTTATAGCGTAAGGGAATTCTTCCTCGCTCGGGATGACAGGGAGAAGAGCTCTCTCAGCGAGAGCGCCGTGTCCGATCTCTCTTCTTCCAGGGCTTCTCGGTGATTTCGCTTCGCCTGTGCAGTAGCCCGGGAAGTTATAGTGGTGGATGTATCTCTTCTGTGTCTGCTCAGTGAGTCCGTCTATTCTCTGGACCTCGCTGAGAGGAGCGATCGTTGTCGCTGAGAGCACCTGTGTCTGGCCTCTCTTGAAGAGTCCTGTCCCGTGTACTCTAGGGAGTACTCCCGTCTCGCACCATACAGGTCTGATCTCGTCGAGCTTCCTGTCGTCCGGTCTTACGCCGTCGTCAAGGATAGATGCTCTGACGCTTTCTTTCGTGATGTTGTAGAGAACTGCCGCGATGTCTTTTTCCGAATCAGGGAATTCCTCGGCAAAATGCTCCTGTGTGTCGACCTCGACAGCGTCCATGTTGTCGAGTCTTGTCATCTTGTCTGAATTCCTTACGGCAGCCTTCATTTTATCTGTCGCGTATGCCCTTACGGCTTCATCGATGTCATCAGGCACCTTGTAGAAATCGACATCCATTTTTGGCTTGCCGACTTCCGCGACTACCTCGTCGATGAACCCGACGATCTTCTTTATCTCCTCATGGCCGAAGAAAATGGCCTCGAGCATGTCTTCCTCGGGAACTTCCTTTGCTCCCGCCTCGACCATCATGATGGCTTCTTTTGTTCCGGCTACTGTGAGGTTGATGTCCGATACTTCTCTCTGCTCGAGCGTCGGGTTGATGACGAATTCGCCGTCGACTCTTCCTACTCTTACGGATCCTGTAGGTCCGTCCCATGGAATATCGGAGATCGCAAGCGCTACAGACGATCCGATCATCGCCATGATATCTGTTTCGCAGTCAGGGTCAACAGACATTACAGTAGCAACTACTTCGATGTCATTGTAGAATCCCTTCGGGAAAAGCGGCCTTAAAGGTCTGTCCATGAGCCTTGAGCAGAGGATCGCTCTTTCGCTCGGTCTTCCCTCTCTCTTGATGAAGCTTCCCGGGATCTTGCCGACCGCGTACATTTTTTCCTCATAGTCGCAGCTCAGCGGCAGGAAATCGACATCAGGCCTTGCTTCCTTTGAGCAGCATGCTGTAACGTTTACGACTGAATCGCCGTATTTGACCATTACCTGGCCGTTGGCCTGTTCACAGACTTTGCCGATCTCGAGCTCCATGAGCCTTCCGCCGATCGCAGTCTTGAACGTCCTGTAATCAGTAAATCTAGCCATTACTTAATAAACAACTCCTTCCTGTTTATTAGCCTATACTTCTATTTTTCTTCCCTTCTGAACGAATGGCCCGTTATCGTCTTGATACACAAAACACAGGACAAATCGAACGCCTGTTATAAAAAAGACGGGGAAATGATTCCCCGCCAAAAATCCAAAGATTATTTCCTGAGTCCCAGACGGCTGATGAGATTTCTGTATCTCTCAATATCCTTGCTTCTGAGATAGTTAAGAAGATTTCTTCTTTTACCAACCATCTTCAGCAGACCGCGTCTTGAATGGAAATCCTTCTGATGTGAAGCGAGATGCTCATTCAGCTCGTTGATCCTTGCTGTAAGAATGGCTACCTGTACTTCAGGGGATCCTGTGTCTCCTTCTTTTGTAGCGTACTCTTTGATGATCTGTTCTTTCTTTTCCTTTGTAATCATTTGAAACTCCTTCTTAGTTATCAGCCATGACCGGGGTGACCGGCGGAGTACCAAGTCTCCAGGTCAAGGTAAAATTTAACTATAAAATCATATCACATCCCGCAGTTTCAATCAATACATGATTTCAAGAAAAAACGGGACGCGGTTATATTCAACGCGGGTCTTCGTAAGATCACGCGTTTTCCGACTCGTTCTCCGCGGCGGCTTTCCTGTGAAAATCTTCCGCCTCGCTTTTATCTATCTTCATCTGGGCCTTGAGCTCATCGAGGCTCGAGAATTTCTTCTCGCTCCTCAGCCTCTTAAGGAACTCCACGACGATGTACTTACC
>JBJETC010000232.1:0-1817 GCA_051883115.1 Anaerovoracaceae bacterium | reverse complement strand
AGCGCGAAGCCGTGCAGATGAGCATGCTCCAGACGGAAAAGACATTCAACTTCGAAGGCTGGGTGCCGTCAAAATGCAAGAAGAGAGTTGACAAGGCGCTCGACGAGGCGGGATGCGTATATGAGTACAGGGAGCCTGAGGAAGGCGAGGAACCGCCTGTCCTGCTGAAGGACACGGCATTCGCCACACCGTTCCAGTCTATAGTGCAGCTGTACTCGCTCCCGGATTACCACGGCTTTGACCCGACAGACATCATGTCGGTGTTCTACGCTATGTTCTTCGGCATCATGATGAGTGACGCGGGATACGGATTCGTGATCGCGCTCGTATGCTTCATCCTGCTGAAGAAATTCCCGGTAGAGGGCATGACGCAGAAGATGCTGAAGACATTCTTCTGGAGCGGCGTGTTCACGGTGTTCTGGGGAGTGCTGTTCGGAGGATATTTCGGGGACCTGCTGCCGACGCTCGTCAAGACGTTCACAGGCAGGACGATAACGATAAACCCTGTGTGGTTCAACCCGCTGGACGACCCGACGAAACTCCTGATATTCTCGCTCATCCTCGGTGTCATCCATCTGTTCTTCGGAATGGGCATAGACATCTACATGAAGTTCAGGAGACATCAGCAGCTTGACGCTCTCGTGGACGATGTGTCGTGGATGTGCATCATAGCGGGATGCGTGATGTGGCTCGCCGGAGGAAATGTTTCGGCGGCGCTCTCGGCAGCCGGCAAATACATGACGATAGGAGCGGCTGTGTTCGTCCTGATATTCGGAGGCAGGCACAACAAGGGCCTCGGGAAGATCACGGGCAGCCTGAGCGCGCTGTATAACGGCATCACGGGCAACCTTTCCGACATACTTTCATACGCCAGACTTCTAGCGCTCGGCCTTGCGACGGGCGTCATAGCGAGCGTCGTCAACATGCTCGCCAACATGGTGGCAAAGGGAGTCGTCGGGATAATCTGCATGTTCCTCATCATGATAGTAGGACACGTATTCAACATAGCAGTCAACATGCTCGGAGCGTATGTACACTCGAGCAGACTGCAGTACATAGAGTTCTTCGGAAGATTCTACGAGGACGGCGGCGACGAGTTCAAGCCGTTCACGAACGATACCAAGTACGTGAAACTCGTGGAAGATTAGGAGAAAAGCACTGGGCTCACGGGCCCGGGAGCCGCGGAGAAAACGCGGCAATGATTTGAAAATCAAGTTTTTTCAGAATATATAGCATTTTACTACGGAGGTAAAAAATGGTTGAAGGAAATGTAATGGCACTTATGGGAGCCGCTGTAGCATCGCTGGCCGGAATAGGAAGCGCCATCGGTGTTGGTATCGCAGGACAGGCAGCAGCCGGAGTCGTTGCTGAAGACCCTAAGAAATTCGGTAAGACACTGATCCTTCAGGCTGTGCCTGGTACACAGGGTATTTACGGACTTCTTCTCTCATTCCTGATCATGATCAGGATAGGACTTCTCGGAGGAGGGCTCCACGATCTGACAATGACACAGGGACTTTACGTCCTTGCTTCGGCGATACCGACAGGAGCCATAGGGCTCTGGTCAGCTATCGCTCAGGGAAAAGCAGCAGCTGCCGGCATCATGCTTCTCGGAAAGAGGCCTGATCAGATGGCGAAAGGTATCGTATACGCTGCTATGGTAGAGACATACGCTATTTTCGGACTGCTTATTTCTATCCTTATGCTTTTCAACCTGAACCTGTAATGGGCCTGACTGAAAATCGGAGGGATGACAATGAGTGATAACGGATTGGAAAAGATCACTTCGAAAATCATGCAGGACGCGAAGGACCAGA
>JBJETC010000231.1:0-1819 GCA_051883115.1 Anaerovoracaceae bacterium | reverse complement strand
GAAGGCGACAACCTCGGATGCGGCATAGTCTTCGTCAACTACGACGGAAATAACAAGTTCAGGACCAAAGTAGGAAACAACGCTTTCATCGGGTGCAACACGAACCTCGTCGCGCCTGTCGAAGTCGGAGACGACACATATATAGCGGCAGGAAGCACCATCACTAAAAATGTCCCTAAGGATGCTCTCGGCATCGCCCGTGAAAAACAGACAAACATCGAAGGCTGGGCGGCGAAGAGAGGTCTTTACAGAAAAGATAAAAAATAGAACCCGTAACAATGTATCTTTGCTCTGCAGCCGGTCAGCTGCAATAAATCACTTCATAATTGCCAAGGAGGTATGAAATGGACCACAGCTCGTTTTCTGACATTATACTTTTTGCCGGAAATTCTCATCCGGAACTCGCGCAGGAGATCGCGGAACTCATAGGACAGCCTCTCGGAAAGTCGACTGTAACTAAGTTCAGCGACGGCGAGGTTTCCGTGAGTCTCTGGGAATCAGTAAGAGGAAGAGACGCTTATATCATTCAGTCAACGTGCGATCCTGTAAATGATAACCTTATGGAGATCCTGATCATGGCAGACGCTCTCAAGCGCGCGTCAGTAGGCAGGATCAACGCGGTCATCCCATATTACGGATACGCCCGCCAGGACAGGAAAGCAAAGGCCAGAGATCCAATCTCGGCAAAACTTGTGGCCAACCTCCTCATGACAGCAGGTGTCGACAGAGTCATCACTATGGACCTGCACGCGAACCAGATCCAGGGATACTTTGACATCCCTGTTGACCACCTTGTCGGAATGCCTATACTTGCTAAATACTTCAACAAGAAGCATCTCGACGACGTCGTTATCGTATCGCCTGACCACGGCAGCGTAGGAAGAGCCCGCAACATGGCTGAACTCCTCGACTGCCCGATCGCGATCGTAGACAAGAGACGTCCTGAGCCGAACAAGAGCGAAGTAATGAACATCATCGGAGATATCAAGGGCAAAAACTGCATCATCCTCGATGACATGATCGATACTGCAGGGACTATCACTAACGCCGCACAGGCTATAAAGGACCTCGGAGCAAAGGAAGTTTACGCATGCGCTACGCATCCTGTACTTTCAGGTCCGGCTATCGAGAGACTTGAAGCTTCTCCTATCAAGGAATGCGTTCTCCTGAACACTATTCCTATTCCTGAGGAGAAAAAGCTCTCCAAGATGACGTTCCTCTCTGTAGGGCCTGTATTCAAGGAAGCTATCGAAAGAGTACACACGAATGGTTCTGTGAGCAGCCTCATAGATGAGACATTCAAGATGTGATCGAAACCAAACAGTATATCTAATGAATTGATCCCGCGACCCGCCTGTCATGCCCAGCATCAGGCGGGTCGGTGCTGTAAGAGGCACAGGCGGGATTTTTCCGAAAGGCAGTTTTTTCAGCATATGTACATAATCGCAGGTCTGGGGAACCCGGGCAGGAAATACGAAAACACGAGGCATAACCTCGGCTTCATAACGATAGACAGGTACGCCGACACACACGGATTCAGCGTGACGAAGAAAAAGTTCGACTCTCTGATCGCGGAAGAGAATATCGGCGGGAAGAAAGTACTGTTCATGAAGCCGCAGACATATATGAACGACAGCGGCAGAGCGCTGCAGCAGGCGGTGAATTTTTACAAGGCAGACCTGGACAGCGTTCTCGTCATTTATGATGACTTCGATATAAAGGAAGGGAGCATCAGGATAAGGCCGTTCGGCAGCGCCGGGACGCATAACGGCATGCGTTCTATCGTGAAATGCCTCGGTTCTGACAGGTTCCCGAGGAT
>JBJETC010000230.1:0-10113 GCA_051883115.1 Anaerovoracaceae bacterium | reverse complement strand
TAGCGCACACTATGATTTTATATGCCATTTTACATTTCCTCCTTCAAACTATTTGCCGAGTACCTTGCCGGCGATGACTATCTTCTGAACTTCAGATGTTCCTTCGTAGATCTCTGTGATCTTCGCGTCTCTCATCATTCTCTCAACTGGATAGTCTGATGTGTATCCGTAACCGCCGTGCAGCTGAACTGCCTTTGTCGTTACATACATTGCAGTCTCTGCGGCAAAGAGTTTAGCCATAGCTGAAGACTCGATATAATCCGCGCCTGCGTCCTTATCGCATGCAGCCTTGTAAACGAGGTTCCTTGCGGCTTCGATCTTTGTAGCCATCGTAGCTACTTCGAATCTCAGAGCTTCCATCTGTGAAAGCTTCATGCCGAACTGCTTCCTCTGGTTCATGTATTCAACTGTCTTGTCAAGAGCGCCCTCTGCGATACCGAGTGCCTGAGCGGCGATTCCGATACGTCCGCCGTCAAGAGTTGAAAGCGCAACGTTGAATCCCTTGTTCAGCTTGCCAAGGAGTCTGTCCTTAGGGATCCTGCAGTTCTGGAAAATAAGCTCTGTAGTTGAAGAAGCGTGGATACCCATCTTATCCTCTGTCTTTCCGATAGAGAATCCAGGGTCGTCCTTCTCAACGATGAATGCTGAGATTCCGTGATTTCCCTTTGACTTGTCTGTCATGGCCATTACTACGAATGTGCTCGCGTATCCGCCGTTAGTGATGAAGCACTTGGATCCGTTGAGTACCCATTCGTCTCCGTCGAGAACGGCTCTTGTCTGCTGTCCTGCAGCATCTGTTCCTGCGCCCGGCTCTGTGAGACCGAATGCTCCCAGTTTCTTTCCTGAAAGGAGATCAGGAAGATACTTCTCCTTCTGCTCTTTTGTTCCGTAGTTGAAGATCGGCCAGCAGCAGAGAGATGTGTGGGCTGAAACGATTACAGCCGTTGAAGCGCATTTCTTAGCCAGCTCTTCAACTGTGATAACGTATGAAAGCTGGTCACCGCCTGCTCCGCCGAACTCCGTAGGGAAAGGGATACCCAGCATACCGTATTTCGCCATTTTTTCTACTGTTTCAGTAGGAAATCTGTGATCCTTATCGATGTCTTTCGCGATCGGCTCAACTTCATTCGTGGCGAACTCACTGACCATCTTCCTTACGAATTCCTGCTCCTTCGTTAGTTGAAAGTTCATGTAAAAGCCTCCTTAAAATAATTTATAATACAAACAATGTTGCAGTACATGTCAGATATGATCTGCGAAAAACCGCAGATACTGCTGTTTTGTATTAAGTTCGGACTTCAGGTTGTGAAATCTTAGTCAAACTCAACCTGTATATAGTAAAACACAAATACGGTATTTTTACAAGTCATATCTATCTTATTCTAATGCAGTGTTTCGCATTCTGTAAACCCCTCTCCGCAAGTTTTTTCAATGGAAAACGGCCCGGGGATGTATACATCCCGCGAGCCGCCCCGACTTTGTTGCCAGACAACAAAAATGTTTTTTATTTAATAAAAATACATCGCCGCCATATCATTCCACAGAGGAAATACTTACCACTTCTTCGGAATCCACAGCGTCTTTCACGAGCTTATCTATGTCGAGACTGCTCTCCGACTCCATTATCCTGTCAAAGCGAGGCTTTGTCGAAGGATGCTTCGGCAGAAAAACGGTGCAGCAGTCCTCGTACGGCTCGATCGATGTCTCGTATGTGCCGATATCCTGCGCCCTGTCCATGATCTCGACCTTGTCCATCGCAATGAGCGGCCTCATGACCGGCATCTGTACGCATCCGTCTGTAACGACGAGCGCCTCGGCCGTCTGGCTTGCGACCTGACCCAGGTTCTCGCCTGTGATCAGCATCTGGCAGCCGTTCTTTCTCGCGATCTGCTCGGCGATCCTCATCATGAAGCAGCGGACGTGGATCGTGGTCTCTTCCTCAGGACAGTTTTTCACTATCTCCTCCTGTATCGGCAGGAGGTTTATGATATGCATCTTTATCGTCCCGGCATATGACGAAACGATCCTCACGAGGTCCTTGACCTTCTCTAAGGCCCTTTCGCTCGTGTAAGGATATGAGTGAAAATGGATGACTTCTATCTGCATGCCGCGCTTCGCCATCATCCAGGCAGCGACCGGGCTGTCTATTCCGCCTGAGAAAAGCACGAGGCCCTTTCCGGCAGTCCCCATAGGGAGCCCGCCGAGGCCGGATATTTTTTTCTCATAGATAAAAGTCTCGTCTTTCCTGAGGTCGACAAAGAGTCTGACGTCAGGGTCATGAACGTCTACTTTCAGCACCTTGCAGCCGATAAGGACCTTAGCGCCTATGATCCTGGCGATGTCAGGCGACTTCACCGGGAAAGTCTTGTCGGCGCGTTTCGCCTCGACCTTGAACGTCTTCACATGACGCTCCTCTATGAGCCTGTTCATGAAGGCGACAGCCGTCTCCCCGATCTTATCGAGGTCACTCTCACATTCAACGGCAGGGCTGATCGACGCGACGCCGAAAACCTTCGTCACCCTGTCTATGATCTCCTTCTGCGGGATCGACTTCGGGCTCCTGACGTAAATGAGCCCTTCGTGGCGGTAAACGTCAAGATCGTCAAGTCCCTGCAGCTCATGCCTCACGCGCTTCAGGAGCATTTTCTCGAAATACGGCTTGTTCATGCCTTTCAGCGCGACTTCACCGGCGCGCACAATAAATATATTTTTCTCGTTCATCGTTTTTTACCTGTAAAAAAGTATTCCTGTTAGATCTCTACCTGAAGCTCCCGAGCGCTCTGAACCTGCTCACGGCTTTTATCAGCTTATCGAGCACGATGTCCATCTGCTCCGGCGTGTTGTACCTGCTGAAGCTGAATCTCAGCGCGCCTTCTATCTCCTTGTGGCTCCGTCCCATCTCGGCGAGCACGTAGCTCCCGCCTTTGCCGTTCGACGAGCACGCCGAACCCGTGGAAACGTATATGCCGTCCTGCTCGAGCGTGTGGAGCAGGACTTCGCCCCTCGTGCCGAGGAACGAAACGTTGAGGACCGACGCTATGCCGTCATCGGGGCTGTTCACGATTATATCGTCGATATTATCCTTTATTCCCGTAAGGAGCCTGTCCTTAACTTTTTTCATGCCGGCTTCGTTTTTATCGAGGTCCCTGTAGGCGAGCTCCGCGGCGAGGCCTGTGCCCGCGATCCCCGGGACGTTCTCCGTGCCTGACCTGAAATGGCGTTCCTGTCCGCCTCCTACGATAAAAGGAGGTATCTTCGCGTCTTTTTTCATGATAAGGGCGCCGGAGCCCTTCGGGCCGTGTATCTTATGGGAACTCAGAGTGTAAAAGTCAGCTCCCAGTCCTTTCATGTCCATTTTTCCGAATGCCTGCACCGAGTCGGTGTGGAAAAGCGCTCCGCGGCTGTGCGCGATCCCGGCGATCTTCCTGACAGGCATGACCGTGCCGACTTCGTTGTTCACCGTCATGACAGAGACGAGCGCCGTGTTTTCGTCCACCGCTTCCTCGAGGGCATCCATGTCTATTAGGCCTTTGCTGTCGACGCCGATCTTCACGATGTCAAAGCCATAGTGCTGCAGCACGTCGGCCGCTTCAAGCACAGCGTGATGCTCCACAGACGATACGACGATCTTTTTTCTCTGATGGCGCCTCGAAAGAGCCGCACCGAACAGGACGGTATTATCTCCCTCTGTCCCGCCGGAATTGAAATACACTTCATCGTCAGCGCAGCCGAAAATGGATGCGATCGTGTGCCTTGCCGAGCGGACGTATTTCTCCGCGTCGAGGCCGAGGCTGTGGAGCGACGACGGGTTGCCGAAGTGGTTCCTCGCTATGTCGTCCATGAGGTCGGTGACTTCGTCTGCCTGCCTTGTCGTGGAACTGTTATCTATGTAAATGATATCTTTCATATGTTCACCTGATAAAAAAATGCGGAGGCATCCGGAGCCGCCCGCATTTCAGTGTTCCTATTTAGCAAAATCAACTGCCTTTGTCTCACGCACGACGTTGACCTTGATCTGGCCCGGATATTCGAGCTCAGACTCGATCTTCTTCGAAACTTCGTGAGCGAGCAGCGGCATCTCATCATCGCTGATCTGACCCGGATCGACGATGATCCTGATCTCACGGCCTGCCTGGATGGCGTAGGAGCTCTCGACTCCCGGCGTCGTGTTAGCGATGTTCTCGAGTTTCTCAAGACGTTTGACGTAAACATCGAGAGTCTCTCTTCTTGCTCCCGGTCTTGCAGCCGAAAGAGCATCAGCAGCAGCGACGAGCACGGCTTCCGGAGTACGCGGTTCGTAGTCGCCGTGATGAGCAGCGACAGCGTTTATAACTGCATCTGACTCCTTGTATTTCCTGAGGACTTCTATGCCGATCTCGACGTGCGTCCCCTCGTACTCGTGGTCGAGCGCTTTTCCTATATCATGCAGCAGTCCTGCTCTCTTCGCGAGTTTCTCGTCGAATCCGAGCTCTCCTGCCATGAGTCCGGCGAGGTGCGATACCTCTACGGAATGGTTGAGCACGTTCTGGCCGTATGAAGTCCTGTAATGAAGTCTTCCGAGAAGTTTGACAAGCTCCGGATGAAGGTTGTTGATACCCGTATCGAGTGTCGCCTGCTCTCCTTCTTTTCTGATCGTCCTTGCGACTTCCTTCTTTGCCTTTTCGACCATTTCCTCTATTTTCGCCGGATGGATACGTCCGTCGATGATGAGTTTTTCAAGGGCTATCCTTGCTATCTCACGTCTTACAGGGTCGAATCCGGAAATGATGACTGCTTCCGGAGTATCGTCTATGATGAGGTCTACGCCTGTCAGTGTCTCGATAGCCCTGATGTTCCTTCCTTCACGTCCAATGATCCTGCCCTTCATCTCATCGTTAGGCAGGCTCACTACTGAAAGCGTCGTCTCCGCGACGTGGTCGGCAGCGCATCTCTGGATCGCTCCCGTGATGATCTCCTTAGCTTCTCTCTCAGCGTTTTCCTTAGCTTCAGTCTCGATGTTCTTCACGAGCTGTGCCGCTTCGTGACGGCAGTCTTTCTCAACACTGTCGAGGAGCATCTGCTTCGCTTCTTCAGCGGTGCAGCCTGAGACTCTCTCGAGCTCTGCCTTGCGCTGTTCAGCCAGTTCGTCGATCTCTTTTTTCTTATCGTCGATCTGCTTTTCTTTCTGAGTTATCTTCTCCTCTTTTTTATCTAAAGATTCAAGTTTACGGTCTACAGATTCTTCTTTCTGCAGCAGTCTTTTTTCGGAGCGCTGTACCTCAGCTCTCCTTTCGCGGACCTCTCTTTCGACTCCGCTGCGAAGCTTGTGAGCTTCTTCCTTTGCCTCTAGTTCTATTTCTCTCTTTTTGGTTTTAGCGTTTGCCTCTGCTTCAGAAATGATATTCTGAGCCTGCGCCTTCGCGCTCCCCGTCGTCTTCTCGATCGATTTCTTCTGCATCGCCGAGCCGATGGCAGCGCCTATGATAAGGCAGATCAGCGCAGTGAGGACACACGCGATCACAAAAATAGTCGGAGACATAAGCACCTCCTTATTGAATTTTAATATGTATGCAACACGATCCGCGTATCAGCCGCAGCACCTGGTGTCAGTCTTTCGCGGACGTCCATTCTCATGAATTTTTAGAAAATATTAGTAAATATATTAAAAAACCAAAAAAAAATGGCGGATCATGCAAACATCATAAAAATATAAACATACGCATTTATTATAATGTGACACATATGTAAATGTCAAGAAAAGCGCAGGTCGTGTAAAAAGCCTGTAACGCCGGAAAGAAAAACGGCAGGATCCGCTTGAGATAAAGCTTTTTGCAATAGCTCCAATGAGGACAAACAAAAAAAGTATGCCAAAAGGCATACTTTTGATAAACTCACATTTGATCTTCCGATCTATCAGGTCCTCAGACCTTTACGCTGTCGAGCCTCTCTGCTATATGGTCGAAATTGTCGCTTATATACGTGTCACGCTTCAGGACGATCGGCACCCCGACTTCTGTCGATATCGCGATGTTCTCGTCATCCTGGATGATCCCTGCTATTTCCGGTCTGAGCATGCTTACTACATCCCTGAGCTTAGGTATGTAGCCCTCATTCATGTGCTCAGGCTTCAGCCTGTTGATAACGACAAAGCGGTTGAACCTGCCGAGATCCATGAGTGATCTGTCTACAGTATCAGCATCCCTAAGCGACGCGTAGTCAGCAGTAGAAACTATGACCGCAACGTCCGCGTCAGCTGCTGCTATAGTGAATCCGTCCTCTATACCGGCAGGTGCGTCTACTATGATGATGTCGAAACATTCTCTCAGCTTCTCATAAAGCACTCTTGCGTGGTTCGGCGTTATATCCGGATCCATCTTCATAGGTGAAGCCGACATGATATAGAGAGATTCAAAGCGCCTGTCTTTTACGAGCGCCTGCTTTATCCTGCAGATGCCCTTCATCACATCAGATGAGTCATACACTACCTCGTCCTGAAGACCCATATAGAGATCGACATTCCTGAGCCCCATATCCATGTCAACGATGACCACGCTCTTGCCCTGAAGCGCGAACGTAGCACCGATGTTAACGGCCAGCATCGTCTTGCCCGTGCCGCCTTTGCCAGAAGCCATCAGAAATACCTTTCCCATTATATCCTCCACAACAGCAGTAGTTTATATCTCGAAAAAAATCATCAGTTCATGCGGACGCTGTCCCCGGGCCCGCATGTCATGAGCCCCTCAGCTCTCAGGCTCGTGAACCTTCCGTCCCCGATGATTATATGATCGAGGACATTTATGCCAAGCATTTCCCCGCACTTTTCGAGCCGGTGTGTCGTCTCGATATCGGCTTCACTCGGCGTAGGGTCTCCGCTTGGATGATTATGCAGAAAAATCATGCAGGCCGCGCTCTTTTTCACGGCTGTGCTGAAAACTTCCCTCGGGTGGACTATCGCGCTCGTCAGTTCTCCTACTGACACGCGGTCCACGTAAATGACCTCGCCCTTTGTGTTCGTGAGGACCGACATGAAAAACTCCTTTTTTTCATATCTGAGTTCCTCCATGAACATTTCGGCGACGTGTTCGCTCGAGTCGGCCACAGGACTCTCCAGTCCCTTGTATGAAGCCATCCTCTTGCCGAGCTCCGCAGCTGCGAGTATCACGAACGCCTTGGATTCGCCTATGCCGTCTATGCCGGTAAGGTCAGAACTGTCAAGGCTCCCGAGACTCGACACTCCGTTCGTGCAGAGTCCGAGCACTTTTTCAGCCAGGCCGAGCGAAGAATCTCTGCTCGTGCCTGTATGAATCAATATAGCCAGGAGTTCCGCGCTGGAAAGGCTTTTTATCCCGTGCTCGCGGGCTTTTTCCAGCGGTCTCTCGGACTCCGGCAGTGATTTGATACGCATGTCTTACCTCCGTGGGACGACATGCCGCATCACCCGATCCGCGTTAAAAATTATATCATACTGAAATGACGCTAACAAGGAGTGAGGCGCTTCCCCTTACTGTCCTTTTTTGCCGGACAGCATGCGCTTTTCATCAGATAGTATGCACTACGAGGCCGCTCGCGAGCTTAGGCTCGAACCATGTCGACTTCGGCGGAGCAAGTCTGTCAGCGTCTGCTACGTCCATGATCTCGCCGATGCTTACAGGGTACATCGAGAAAGCGACGCCGCCCGTCTCGTCTGCGAGCTTTTCGAGCTCTTCGTTCCCGAGCACTCCTCCTACGAAGTCTATCCTGTCGGAAGTCCTCGGGTCGTCTATCCCGAGTATCGGCTTGATGAGCATCTTCTGGATGAGCGCAACGTCGAGAGAATCGACAGGGTCGTCCTCCGGTATGAACTGTTCAGGTATCGTCACCTTGAACCATCTGCCGTCAAGGTACATCGAGAATTCATGCTTTCTCTCCGGGAGATCCTCGTCGTAATCCTCGTCCAGCCCCTCGTCGTTTTCCGCCTCGACAAAGAATCCCGCGTCTTCTACAGCTGTGACGAACTCCTCAGGCGTCATGCCGTTGAGGTCCCTGACATACCTGTTGTAGGCGAAGCAGTTCAGATTGCTTTCAGGGAAAAGCGCGGCCATGAAGTAATCAGAAGGGATCCTCGTCTCATCATCCTTGCCCGGATGCTCAGGGAGCCCCGCTTCCTTCCTTCTCTTCTCAGCTACCCTGCACGAAGCTTCGCACCTGTGGTGGCCGTCAGCTATGTAGAGTGCGTTTTTCTCGGAAAGGAGCCTTATGATCTCGTTTGCGACAGATCTGTTCCTCACTACCCAGAGCTGGTGGCGCACGCCTGTATCGTCAGCCGTGACATCGCAGTCAGGTTCAGTATTAGCGAGATATCCCTCAACGAGGAGGTTTATCTTCATGTCATCTCTGTAAGCCAGGAAAACGAGCCCTGTATCGGCGCTCACTCTGTCGATGTGGACAGCTCTGTCTTTTTCCTTTGCCGCCCTCGTGAGCTCGTGCCGCCTTACGATCCCTTTCGCTACGTCCTCAGCGCCGACGCAGCAGATCACGCCTGTCTGAGAGAGACTCCCGATCTCTTCCCTGTAAATATAGATATACGCTTCCTCGTCGTATACCATCTGCTTGTTATCGATCATGGCCTTGAGATTTTCCGAGGCCTTCTCATAAACTTCGTCGCTGTAATCATCATCGCAGTCAGGAAGATCGATCTCCGACCTGACTACGTGCAGGAAGCTCAGCGGCTTTTTCCTGCCCTGCTCCTCAGCATCCTCTTTTGTCACGACATCGTACGGGAGTGATATGATTTCACCTTCAAGGCCTTTCGCCGGCCTGAGTCCTCTAAAAGCTCTGATATCAGCCATTTCTCTACTCCTTTATCCTGTTCATGAGCGTGTCGACGACCTGATCGATCGACATCTCCGTCGTGTCGACCTCGATCGCGTCGTCAGCGCATTTAAGCGGATCTATGTCCCTGTGCGTGTCTCTGTAGTCGCGTTCCCTGATCTCCTTCAGGATCTCATCGCGGTCCACATCCTCACCTTTTTCTACAAGCTCCTTGTAGCGCCTGTCGGCCCTTTCCTCCGGCGACGCTGTAAGGAAAAATTTATACTTCGCGCCTTTGAAGACGTTCGTGCCTATATCCCTGCCGTCCATGACGACACTCTTCCTGATGCCGATCGCTCTCTGCATGTCGACGAGTCTGCGCCTGACTTCAGGTATCCCCGCGTACCTCGACGCGGCGTCCGAGATCTCCTGCGTCCTGATCCTGCCGCTCACGTCGACACCGTCAAGTATCACCTTTTCGCCGTCAAAATCTATAGATGTCGAATCGAGCATCTCCGCGAGCGCTTTGTGATCCGTGTCTGGCACTCCGTACGAAACGGCCTTGAGCGCGACGCATCTGTACATGGCTCCGGTGTCGATATAATCTATACCGAGCCTTGAAGCGACGAGCTTTGCGATGGTGCTCTTGCCGGCGCCTCCCGGCCCGTCTATGGCGACCTGGTAAACGCCCTCTGGCGAGACGCCTCTGCCGTTCTGATCCTGGAGCTTTGCCACTTCGCGGGCAAAAGTCTCCGCGTCGTTGAAACGCAGATAGACCGACGCGAACCTTATATACGCTACCTGGTCGATCTTTTTCAGCTCTTCCATGACGAGCTCGCCGAGGAACTCGCTCTTGACCTCTTTTTCCATGAGGTTGTTGAGCCCGCGTTCTATCTGCTCGACGATGCCGTCTATAGTGTCCATGGAAACCGGACGCTTCTCGCACGCCTTGACAATGCCGCTCTTGAGCTTTGCTCTGTCAAAAGCCTCGCGCCTGCCGTCGCGCTTTATGATCATGACGACCGGCTCCTCCATTTTCTCATACGTCGTGAACCTGCGGTGGCACTGCTCACACTCACGTCTTCTCCTGATCTCGTATCCATCCTCCGTAGGCCTGGAGTCTATGACTTTCGTATCCTGATTATCGCAAAAAGGGCATTTCATAAAAAATTCTCCATGATGAAGGCGCGTGCCCGCTAAGGCCCGGTCTTCAAAATCCTTCTGTGTAAACTTATTTAGTTTATTTTAACATAAAAACAAAATGGCGGCTGAGGAAATTCCCAGCCGCCATCATGATCTGCCGTAATTTTACTGTTTATTTTATTTGCTCGACGAAGTCGCCTT
>JBJETC010000229.1:0-10130 GCA_051883115.1 Anaerovoracaceae bacterium | reverse complement strand
TATGGTACATTTTGTTGGAGCCGGATCAGGAGCGCCTGATCTCATCACTGTGAGAGGAGCAAAACTCCTTTCGGAAGCAGATTACATCATCTACGCCGGAAGTCTCGTCAATCCGGCACTGCTCGACTACAGGAAGGAAGACTGCGAAGTATACGACAGCGCGAAGATGACGCTCGAGGAAGTCCTCGAAGTCATGAACAGGGCTGAAGCTGAAGGAAAGACGACAGTCAGACTTCACACGGGGGACATGAGCCTGTACGGCGCCATCAGGGAGCAGATGGACAAACTCGATGAAATGGGCATAGAGTACGACGACACGCCGGGAGTTTCGGCATTCTCGGGAGCTGCGTCGGCGCTTTGCGCGGAATACACACTGCCGGGCGTTTCACAGAGCGTCATCATAACGAGGGAATCAGGAAGGACACCTGTTCCTGACAGAGAACAGCTCGCGAAGATGGCTTCGCATGGCTGCACGATGGTGCTTTTCCTCTCGACAGGACTTCTCGACAGAGTGCAGGAAGACCTTCTCGCGGGAGGAGTCTACACGAAAGACACGCCGGCGGCTATCGTCTACAAGGCTACATGGCCTGATCAGAAAGTCGTAAGGTGCACGGTATCTACACTTGCTGAAAGCGCTGAGAGGGAGAATATCCACAACCTCGCGCTCATCCTCGTAGGAGATTTCCTCGGAGATACGTACGACAGGAGCAAGCTTTACGACCCTGAGTTCACGACTGGTTTCAGGAAGGCAAGCAAATAATGGATCTCGGTTATATTTCATTCACTGACAGGGGAAAAGCCCTCGCGGACAGGATCGCCGGAAGTCTCGGCGGCGAGGTCTGGAAGAGCGGCGAACCTTACAGGCTCAGAGAATGGACGAAAATGGCGTTCGGGAAATACGACGGTCTCGTGTTCGTCGGAGCGTGCGGTATCGCTGTAAGGGCGATCGCGCCGTATGTGAAAAGCAAGGTGGAGGATCCTGCTGTCGTCGTCATAGACGAGTGCGGGAAGTTCGCTATCCCTGTGCTTTCGGGACATATAGGCGGGGCAAACGATCTTGCCCGCGAGATAGCGCGCGTTTCAGGCGCGGAACCTGTCGTGACGACGGCTACTGACAGGAATGACGTCTTTGCCGTGGATGAATGGGCGAAGCATCAGAACGCTGTTGTGGTGGAGCCTCACAGGATCATGAATATCTCGTCAGCGGTCCTTAAGGGTGACGACGTCACCGTGTCAGCAAGGTGGGATATATCAGGCGGCACGCCCGACCATGTGAAAATGGCGGAGAATGGTGAAACGCCTGACATAGAGCTCGACGTCATAAAGGATCACGAGGAGCCTATCCACATAGCTCCTGTGATCGCGAGCCTCGGCATAGGGTGCAGGAAAGGCACTCCAGAGGAAAAAATCGAGGCGTGCTTTGACGCCTTCTGCGAAAAATTTCATGTAATAGACAGATCTGTGAAGCGCGCCGCGACTATAGACCTGAAAAAGGACGAAGCGGGACTCATCGGGTTCTGCGGGAAAAGGAATCTCCCGCTCGACATTTACACGGCGGAGGAGCTGAATGAAGTCGAAGGCGATTTTACAGGTTCTGATTTTGTAAAAAAAATAACGGGTGTTGACAACGTCTGCGAGAGGAGCGCTCTCAGGAGCGCCGGCGAAGGCGGCAGCCTCATCGTCGGGAAATTCGCGCTTGACGGCGTGACGATGGCGCTCGCGGTAAGCAGTTATCACCCTGATTGGAGTTGGAAATATGAGTAAATTATACGCGGTCGGTCTCGGCCCGGGCAGCGAGGAATTCATGACGGGACAGGCGAAGGCGGCGATCGCCGCTTCTGATCTCGTCTGCGGCTATACAGTCTATGTAGACCTTGTAAAGCCTCTTTTCCCTGAAAAAGAGTATTTTACTACAGCGATGAAGCAGGAGATAGACAGGTGCAGGTTCGCGCTTGAGAAAGCCGCTGAAGGAAGGAACGTAGCAATGGTATGCAGCGGGGATTCCGGTGTTTACGGCATGGCAGGCCTCCTGATCCAGCTTGCTCCTGAGTACGATGACGTCGACGTCGTCGTTGTATGCGGTGTGACGGCAGCGATATCAGGCTCGGCCGTCCTCGGAGCGCCGCTCGGACACGACTTCTGCACGATCTCGCTTTCAGACCTCCTGACGCCCTGGGACGTCATAGAGAAGAGGCTGGAGTGCGCTGCAATGGCCGATTTCAACATCTGCCTCTACAACCCGAGATCGCACAAGAGAGTAGAGCACCTCAACAAAGCGTGCGATATCATCATGAGATACAAGAGCCCTGACACTGTCTGCGGCTGGGTGAAAAACATAGGCCGTGAAGGCCAGGAAGCCCACATCACGACGCTCGCTAAGCTCGCTGATGAGCCGGTAGATATGTTTACCACAGTGTTCATCGGAAGCGCGAACACGAAGGTTTACGGTGATCAGATCGTTACGCCGAGAGGCTACGAGAAAAAGTTAGAGAAATAGTCATGAAAGCATTGATATTCAGCGGGACCGTCGACGGACGGACTCTTTCGGCGGAGCTTGCCGACATGGGCATAGGCGTCACGGTGAGTGTCGCTACTGAATACGGCGCCGAGGAAGAAGGCGTGCACGAGGGCGTACAGGTCATTTCGGGCAAAAGGCCGCCTGAGGAGATAGCGGAGATGCTGAAGGATTACGACGTCTGCATAGATGCAACGCATCCTTTTGCCACACATATAAGCAAGAGCATAATATGGGCGTGCGAAAAGGCGGGCGTGCCTCACATGCGTCTCGGGAGGCCCGAGAGCACCGTTGAGAGCTCGGACAAAGTGAAATACGTTTCTTCTATAGATGAAGCGGTGGAATGGCTTGAGCCGAGGGAAGGCAATATCATGATCACGACGGGGGCGAAGGAGCTCGTGAAGTACGCGCCTCTTGGAGGAGACAGGCTTTTCCCGAGAGTGCTGCCTATGGTCTCGAGCCTTGAATCGTGTGAAAAAGCCGGTGTGCCGCGCCACAACATCATAGCGATGCAGGGGCCTTTCGGCGAGGAGATAAACGTCGCCATCATGCATCAGTTCGGCATATCGTACATGGTCACGAAGGACAGCGGCAAGGCGGGCGGCTTTGATGAAAAAGCTTCCGCGGCCGAAAAGGCGGGCGTCTCGCTCGTCATAATAAAACGCCCTGAGGAGGTCACGCAGACTGCTGAAGAGATAAAAGACCGCTGCAGGGAAATTTTGCGAAATGAAGCCTGACAGGCTTGGAAACAGAGGATAGATATGGTTACACTCATTGGCCTCGGAGGAGGCAGAAAAGACACGCTGACATACGGCGCGTACGAAGCTTTGAAAAACGCTGACGTCATCGTCGGCGCGGCCAGGCTCCTCGAATCTGTGCCGGCTGAATGCAAAGGCGAGAAAAAGAGTGCCGTTTTTGCCGAGGATATCCTGAAGATAATACAGGACGCAGGAGATAAAAACGTATGCGTCGCGTACAGCGGCGACACGGGTTTTTACTCCGGGACGAGGAGCCTCGTTCCGCTGCTCGACAAAAATAACATAGAGGTGAAGATAGAGCCGGGAATCTCAAGCATACAGTGCCTGTCCGCGAGCCTCGGCATGCCGTGGCAGGACTGGAACCTCTTTTCGGCGCACGGCAGATACTGCGACGCCGTGAACGCTGTCATGCAGGGGAAGCCGGCGTTTTTCCTTACAGGAGGAGAACTCGGTCCGGCGGAACTCTGCAGGCAGCTTGATGAAGCCGGCCTCGGAGCGCTCCATGTCTGCGTCGGGGAAAACCTCTCATATGAGAATGAGAAAATAACGGTCGGTACGGCTGCGGATCTCGCGGGCGGTGTCTTTGACTCTCTGTCCGTGATGCTGGCTGAGGCTGCGCCGAAGCCGGAGTGCGCCGCGAGCGTACCGGGAATAGACGACGACCTTTTTATCAGGGGAAAAGTCCCTATGACGAAGCAGGATGTCAGATCTGCCATCATCGGAAGGCTCTCGCTCGAAAAGACCGATACCGTCTGGGACGTAGGTGCCGGGACGGGGAGTGTTTCTGTCGAGATGGCGAAGATCGCGGACATGGGCAGGACATACGCTGTCGAGACTGAGCCTGAGGGCTGCGAGCTCATAGAGCAGAACAGGGTGAGGTTCGGCGCGTGGAACGTATCGGTGGTACACGGAAAGGCGCCTGAAGCGCTGAAAGACCTTCCTGTGCCTGACGCTGTGTTCATCGGCGGCACAAAGGGCCAGATGGGGCCTGTCCTCGACGTCATCAAAGAGAAAAACGAGAACGCTAAGATCTGTATCTCCGCCATAGTCGTGGAGACGCTGACGGCAGCGATAAACGAACTCGAAAAGCGCGGCTGGGAGGCAGCGGTGACGCAGATCCAGTCGAGCTACGGCAGGAAGATCGGGAAAATGCACATGATGATGGCGAACAACCCGATCTATATAATCACGGGTAAACACGTTCAAGAGGAAAAAGAGAATGATTAGGTTCATGATCACAGCGCCGTCTTCAAACACGGGAAAAACCTCCGTAACGTGCGGGCTGCTTTCGCTTCTCGCGAAAAAAGGCCTTGATCCGTGTTCTTTCAAGTGCGGACCGGATTACATAGACCCGATGTTCCACAGATCGGTACTCGGAGTCGACTGCTGCAACCTCGACGTTTTTCTCGGAGGCAGGGACACTGTCAGAAAGCTTTACAGAAAATACACGGCAGGTAAAGGCGCGGCTGTAGTCGAGGGCGTCATGGGTTTCTATGACGGCATCTCGGCTGATTCGACGGACGGGAGCGCTTATGACGTCGCGGAAACGCTCGGCATACCGGCGATACTCGTCCTGAGGCCTAAGGGAGCGGCACTTACGCTGGCAGCCGTTATCAAGGGCATGGCAGAGTTCAGGGAGCCTTCGAGGATAAAGGGCGTGATCCTGAACGACTGCAGCGAGATGTTCTTTAAGACATATGCGCCGAAGATAGAGAAGGAAACGGGCATACCTATGCTCGGCTACCTTCCTCATATGGAGGAGGCTGTATTCTCGAGCCGCCACCTGGGGCTTTACACAGCCGGTGAGATAGAGGATCTTTCGGCAAGGATAGGCCGGATAGCGGATAAGATGGACGAGACGATAGATTTTGACAGGCTCGCTGAGATCTGCGAAGATCACGAGGAGCACGCGCCTGCAGATGATGCCGGCGAGCATGCTCGCAGGTTCGAAGGCGTCAGGGTGGCTGTCGCGAATGATGAGGCGTTCTGTTTCATTTACCGTGAGACACTCGACACTCTGAGAGAGATGGGAGCTGAGACTGTTTTCTTCAGCCCCGTCCACGACAGCGCGCTGCCTGAAGGGGTATCGGCTCTATATCTGCCGGGAGGATACCCTGAGCTTTACGCCGGGGAAATAGCGACCAACGTTTCGATGAGGGAGTCTGTCAGGAAAGCTGTAGGATCGGGTCTTCCGACTGTTGCTGAGTGCGGAGGCTTCCTTTATCTCGGGAAAACACTCGAGGACAAGGACGGAAAGCCTTACGAGATGGCAGGCGTGCTTCCCGGAGAAGGTAAAAAGGGGACTCACCTCGTGAGGTTCGGCTACGCTCATCTCAAGCCTCAAAGTGACAGCATGATCATGAGAAAGGGCGATGAGATACCTGAGCATGAATTCCACTACTGGGATTCCACAGAGAACGGGACTGCGATGAAAGCGGAAAAGCTTTCGGGGCGCTCGTGGGACTGCTGTTTCACGTCGCCGTCGCTTTTCGCGGGGTTCCCGCACCTCTACATGGCCGGTACGCCTGAGATCGCGGAGCGTTTCCTCGAAGCGGCCTCGAAGTACGGAAAATAGATTTAGGAGACATTATTTGTTTGATATTTTGTTTGATATATTGTTTGGATCGAGATTCGGACTTGTAAGCACGGCCATAGTCGCGGGGTTCATCATAGATCTCATACTCGGCGATCCGAGGTGGATGCCGCACCCTGTGGTCATTATCGGAAAGTTCATAACGCTTCTCGAAAAATTTTTCAGGAAGATAATGCCGAAGTCGCACAGGGGCGAATTCATCGGCGGGCTTTTCATGACGATCCTGATCGTGGGAGGTACGTTCGCTTTCACGTTCATCCTGTGCGAACTTGCGTACAGGTATAACAAATGGGTTTTCCTGGCGCTTCAGACGCTGTGGTGCTGGCAGTGCGTGGCGGTGAGAGACCTCAAAGCCGAGAGCATGGCAGTCTACAGGAGTCTGAAGGCGAATGACCTCGAAGGCGCGCGCAAAGCCGTGAGCAGGATAGTCGGGAGAGATACGCAGGAGCTTTCGGGCACGGGCGTAGCTAAGGCGGCGATAGAGACCATAGCGGAAAATTTTGCCGACGGAGTCATGGGACCTGTGTTTTACATGATGATATTCGGCGCTCCGCTCGCCATGACATACAAGGCCATAAACACGATAGACTCGATGTGCGGGTATAAAAACGACAGATACCTGTACTTCGGAAGAGCCGGGGCGCACCTCGACGATATCGCCGGGTACATACCGGCGCGTCTCGCGGCTCTCGTGTGGATACTCGCGGCAGGGCTCACGGGAAACGACATGAAGAACGCCTGGAAGATCTGGCGCAGGGATCACGACAAGCACGCGAGCCCGAACTCAGCTCACACCGAGTCGGCGTGCGCGGGATCGCTCGACGTGCAGCTCGCGGGACCTGCTTACTATTTCGGGACGTATTACGACAAAAAGTACATAGGCGATCCGATAAGGCCGGTCGAATACGACGACATAAGGCGTGCGAACGTCATGATGTACACGTCAGCCGTGATCACATACGCGGCTGCTATTGCTGTAAGATATATTTTCTGGAGTTTGATATGAGTAAGAAATTAGTGCATGGAGGAGACTGGGCAGGGTTCGAAAGAGAATTCTGCTACGAGCCGCTCGATTTTTCGGCAAATGTAAGCCCTCTCGGCGTGCCTGACGGTGTAGTAAAGGCTATCTGCGATTCGGCGAAAAAAGTCGACAGATATCCTGATCCGCTCTGCAGGTCACTGCGTGAGGCGATCGCGGGCTATGAAGGCGTGAAGAGCAGCTGGATCGCCTGCGGCAACGGGGCTGCCGATATAATATTCAGACTGGCTCTTTCGAAAAAAGGCCAGAAAGCGCTCGTGACGGCTCCGACGTTCTCGGAGTACGAGACGGCGCTCAGGGCGTGCGGCTGCGAGGTCGAAAGATACACGCTCAGCGAGGAGTCCACGTTCAGGGTAGATGACGGGTTCCTGGACAGGATCGACAGCTCGGTCGATATGGTGTTCCTCTGCGAGCCTAACAACCCGACAGGCGTGACGAGCGGACGCGATTTTCTCATGAGGGCGCTGAAAAAATGCGAGGAAGCAGGGGCGCTCCTCGTTATAGATGAGTGCTTCAACGAGTTCATAGATGACCCGTCGAGCAAGACGATGAAGGTCGCTCTTGAGGACACGCAGAACCTTTTTATCCTGAAGGCATTCACGAAAGTATTTGCAATGGCAGGCGTAAGGCTCGGCTACTGCATATGCTCAAACGGGGACGTTCTTGAAGCCGTCACCGAAGCCGGCCAGCCGTGGTCGGTCTCGGAGATAGCTCAGGAAGCGGGCGTTGCGGCTCTGAGGGAGCTCACATATGTAAAAGATCTCAGGGATATGACGAGGACCGAGAGGACGTATCTCACGGGAGCGCTGGAAGGACTCGGGCTCAAGGTGATACACGGAGAAGCGAACTACCTTTTGTTCAGGGCGCCTGAAGACTTAGATGAGAGGCTGAGAAAACGCGGCGTGCTTATTAGGAACTGCTCGAATTATCCCGGCCTCGGCGAAGGCTGGTTCAGGACAGCGGTCAGGACGCACGATGATAACGTAAGACTTGTGGAGATCCTCGGGGAGGAGCTGAAATGACAGAGAAAAAACATCCAAAGTGCATAATGGTACAGGGGACGATGTCGGATGCCGGGAAAAGCATCCTCGTCACGGCTCTCTGCAGGATCTTCAAGCAGGACGGCCTTAGGCCGGTACCGTTCAAGAGCCAGAACATGGCGCTGAACAGCTATATAACGCGCGACGGGCTCGAAATGGGACGTGCGCAGGTAGCGCAGGCAGAGGCGGCAGGCCTCGAGCCTGATGTCAGGATGAACCCTGTGCTCCTCAAGCCTTCGAGCGACACGGGAAGCCAGGTCATCGTGCGCGGCGAGATCCGCGGCACGATGTCAGCGACAGATTATTACAAGTACAAGGACAACATCGTGCCTGACATCCTCGACGCTTACTACGGCCTCGCTGAAAATGCGGACATCATGGTGATAGAAGGCGCCGGCAGTCCGGCGGAGATAAACCTGAGAGACGACGATATCGTCAACATGGGCTTTGCCAGGATGGTGGACGCGCCTGTCCTCCTCGCGGGAGACATAGACAGAGGCGGCGTCTTCGCCCAGCTCTACGGCACTGTCGCGCTGATGGAGCCTAATGAGAGGGAGCGCATCAAGGGCCTGATAATCAACAAGTTCAGGGGAGACATAGATATCCTGAAACCGGGACTTGCGGAACTCGAGGAAAAAGCCGGCGTGCCTGTACTCGGGGTCGTTCCTTTTCTCCACGTAGACATTGACGATGAGGATTCGCTCTCCGCGAGACTTAAGGTCGAGAAGCCTGAAAAGCCGATAGATATAGCTGTGATAAGGCTCCCGAGGCTTTCAAATTTCACGGACTTTTCGCCGCTTGAGGCGCATCCGCTCCTCGGCGTTAGATACGTGAGAGAAGCGAAAAAACTCGGAGCGCCTGATCTCGTGATACTCCCGGGAACGAAAAACACTATGGACGACCTCGTCTGGCTGAGAGAATCGGGTCTCGAGTCTGAGATACTTAAGCTTGCGGCGAAGGGTACGCCTGTGTTCGGTGTATGCGGAGGCTATCAGATGCTCGGGAAAGTCCTTCATAACCCGAACCATACGGAGGGCGACAGGGATGAGCTGCACGGACTCGGTCTCCTTCCTACGGAGACGACTTTTACCCCTGAGAAGACGAGGACCAGGTTCAAGGCAGATGTGCTCGCTGAGCCGTTCAAAGGCGCTTCCATAGACGGATACGAGATCCACATGGGCGTTACGAAGACTGAGGCTGAGCCTTTCTGTGTGCTTGAGAATGGTCATAAGGAAGGCTGCGTGTACGGAGACGTCTTCGGGACGTATCTGCACGGACTATTTGACACGGGCGAGCTCACGGAGAAACTCGCGGCTTATCTCTGCGCGAAAAAGGGCATGGATGTTTCCGACGTAAAGCCGGTGTCGCACGCTGAGTACAAGGAGCAGCAGTATGACATCCTCGCTGAGGGCGTGAGAGAAGCGCTCGACATGGATAAGATCTATCAGATAATCGAAAACGAGTGATTTTAAGATAAAAATAAAGCAGGCGGAAGGAGAGAATCATGGAATTCAAACATGTTATGCCGGCGGATATAGAACGTACAAGCATGAAGATAATCGGGGAGGAGCTCGCTGAGCGCGGGATCACGATCCCTGACGAGAATTTAGCCGTTGTAAAAAGGGTGATCCACACGACCGCTGATTTTGACTACGCTGAGAACATGAGGTTCACAGAGGGCGCATGCGCTAAGGGCATCGAGCTCCTGAAAAACGGCGGCATCACTATCATAACGGACACGAACATGGCTTATTCGGGTATCAGCAAGCCTTCGCTGAAAAAGCTCGGCGATGAAGCTCACTGCTATATGGCTGATCCTGAGATCATGGAAAAGGCAAAGGCTGACGGTACGACGAGGGCGGTTGCTTCCATGGAAAAAGGAGCTGAGGATCATCCGGATTCTGTTTTCTACGCGGTAGGAAACGCCCCGACGGCCCTCATCAAGATAGCCGAGATGATAGAGGGCGGACTCAGACCGAAGTTCGTCGTGGCCGTTCCTGTAGGCTTCGTAAATGTCGTCGAGAGCAAGGAATATCTAATGGACACATGCGAGAAATACGGCATACCTGCGATCGCGGCTATGGGAAGGAAAGGCGGCAGCAATGTCGCTGCGTGCATCTGCAACGCTCTTCTTTATCAGGCGGCGGACACGCTCGATCCGGGCGCGAGAGGCTGGAGAGGCTGA
>JBJETC010000228.1:0-1829 GCA_051883115.1 Anaerovoracaceae bacterium | reverse complement strand
GATAGACACGCCGGGCGAATACACCGAAGCGAAGAAACTCGATTTCGCGCTCGGATGCTATTCTTTTGACGCCGACGTCTACTGCCTCGTCGCATCCGCCGACCAGCCTTTCAACGTATATCAGCCTGCGCTCAGCGGCTGGTGCACGAGACCGCTCATCGGAGTCATCACGAAAAAAGACGTCCCGGGCGCCAACATCCCTATGGTAAGGCGCTGGCTCATGGAGGCAGGCTGCGAAAGGATATTCGTAGTCAACAACCTCACAGGCGAAGGCATACCTGAACTCAGGGCATACCTGAACAGGGACACGAGAAAAATGACTCTCGACGAAGTTATAGAGAGACAATCGAAAGGACTTAAGGACTGGGACATCTGATCCCGAAGAAAAAAATGCAGAAACTGTTTTTAGGCGGCAGGAGCGAAGCCGGCAAAACCACTCTCACCCAGGCTCTGAAGGGCGAGAAGATCCATTATCAGAAGACGCAGTACACGAAGACGTGGGACATCACGATCGACACGCCGGGCGAATACTCGGAGTCGAAGAACCACGTCGGGTTCGCGCTTGGCTGCTTCTCATTCGAGTCGGACGTCATAGGCCTCATCTGCGGGGCCGATGAGCCGTACGACCTTTTCGGGCCGGGCATAGCCGGAGTGAGCACACGCCCTGTCATAGGCATAATCACGAAGATACATTCCCCTAACGCTCATGTCGAGATGGTAAAGGAATGGCTCAGGAACGCCGGCTGCAGCAAGATCTTCCTTGTCGACAGCGTTACAGGCGACGGCATAGACGAGCTTCGCGAATACCTCAACAAGGAGCCGAAAAAGCTCACATTAGAAGAAGCGATCCGCAATCAGGACGAAGGCCTGAAAGACTGGGGAGCGAAATAGGCTCAGGATAAAATCAAAATACGATACGGGCGGCGGAGCCGTCCGGTTTCTTACGGTGCCCTTTTAGAGTGCCGTTTTTTATTGCTTTTTTATATATTTGCGGACCTTTTACGTGAAAAAACAAAGAAAAACGCCGGACTCGGGGCTTCTGCCCCGGCCGGCGCTATAAATCCACGATCTTTATCTGACCGCTTTTTACCTGTCAGATATCTATTTTGCTTTCTTACCCTGGTTCGCGACAGCCTCCATCTTCTTTTTCAGGAGCTCCTGGTCGCCGAGGTAGTAATGGCGGATGACATTGAAATCATCGTCGAACTCGTAAACGAGAGGTACGCCCGTCGGGATATTCACGCCGATGATGTCTTCCTTGCTCACGTTGTCGAAATATTTCACGAGCGCTCTGAGGGAATTGCCGTGAGCCACGATGATGACACGCTTCCCGTCCTGCATGTCCTTTTTGATCTCGCTTTCAAAATACGGAACTACCCTTTCGATCGTCGTCTCGAGGCTCTCGTTGTCCGGGAGAAGCGATTTATCGACGTCCCTGAACATTTCCATGTTCTTCGCGCTTCTTTCGTCTGACGGATCGAGCGCAGGCGGTTTCACATCGAATGAACGCCTCCAGATCTTTACCTGATCCTCGCCGTATTTCGCAGCTGTGTCAGCTTTGTTGAGGCCCTGGAGCGCGCCGTAATGACGCTCGTTCAGCTTCCATGACTTCTTGACAGGGAGCCAGTTCCTGTCCATTTCATCGAGTATGTGATTGAGCGTGTGGATAGCCCTCTTGAGATACGAAGTGTAGCAGATGTCGAAGTCGTAGCCTTCGTCCTTCAGGATCTTCCCTGCCTGCTTCGCTTCTTCGTGGCCCTTTTCGCTCAGATCCACGTCAGTCCAGCCTGTAAAAAGGTTGAGCTTGTTCCATTCACTCTCGCCGTGTC
>JBJETC010000227.1:0-1832 GCA_051883115.1 Anaerovoracaceae bacterium | reverse complement strand
TGTGATCGCTTGTCTGGCATTCCTCATATGCGTCATAAAGAGGAAGCAGCTCAATAAATTCATAGACAGGTTTTACGACAAATATATCGACGAATAAAAAACAGTATGCGCCACCGGGGAATTCATCCCGGTAAACGCATACTGTTTTTCTATTTGGAACTTATAAACTTAAAAGCTTGAAATTTGAAAGGGAAGCGTTATTTGCTCCATCCAACTATTCCTAAAATAATAATTTTGGGAATAGTTACTACAGATCCGGCCAAAAACCGCCGATCCAGCGGTTTCAACACTTCGAGCCTGTCTGATCTGCCTTCGCCTTATTTCCGTAATATTTTTAATAAAATATTATTATTTATTTTTTTATTGCGGTCCATGCCGGACCGCTCTATCATGCGTGTGGTTTTTCTTTTATCTTTGCTTCCGTGCTATGGAAATATTTCTTTTAAATTGAAGAAGAATTTATTATATTGAAGAAAGATTTATTTCCATGAGCCGCGCATCGATTTATTCGCTGTCTTATTTGATCATTTCTTCGATGACTTTACGCAGCTATGTTTTTCTGAATGCCGGCCGGTCCGCCTGGTATTTTTCTGACTTATCTATATCAGATCTCATGATTTTCAGTGTGATCTGCGATCCGTCACAGCATGAGCAGCGTGAGCTTATTTCAGCTGAAAACCGAGGCTCAAAATCGAGTTCTAAGCGATTTTATAATGGCATCCTGAGTAGTTGGTCGGCCGGAAAACGCGCATAAATGCTGAAATACGCGGATTTCAGTCCAGAGGGATAACAAGCTGCTGACCTGCGGTTATAGAAGAGTCATCTATGTTATTTTCCTCGCAGATGTTATAAACCATCTGGCGGACGTCATCTTCATCTGAAGTATATTCCTCAGCGATGCTCCAAACGGTATCACCGGATTCAACTGTATATGAAACAGTCTGCGGTTCCGTGACAGCGTCAGCCGCAGGTCTGCCGACAGCGGCAGTAACTACGATAGCGAGCGCTATGATAACGACCGCAAGAAAGATCCTGAATCTTGCTCTTGATGCGATAACGAATTTTCTATTTGAAATTTCATAAACATTCTTTGTCATGATAATCACCTCACAAACGATGCGAACATTTGTTTGTTCTTGCAAGATGATAATATCAGAACGGATGTTCGTTGTCAATAGATAAGCGAACAAATGTTTACTGAAATTCTTCGAAAGTCCGGAGTCGTTGGAAATGCTATTTCAGCCCTGCTATGTCGAGCAGCGTGTCGTAGCCGCAGTCGAACGGACACATAGCCATTTTGCCCGGATTGTTCTTCATGACATCTTCGACAGCCGCTTCGAGAACATCCTCAGAGACATTCGGCCTTTCAAATATTTTATCGTAAAATTCCTTCAGATAAGACACGTCGCTGAACCCTGCCGCGGCGAGGACATCGTGAGCGAGCTCGGCATCCGCGTGCTCCAGGTATCTCGGGAGGAAATAACCGCATGCTTCACCGTGCGGTACGCCGCCCATCATCGTCACTCTGTAGCTGAGCCCGTGAGGTACGGTCGTGTCAGTCTGTGCGATCGCCATGCCTCCGAGGCACGATGCTTCCATAAGAGCCTGAAGGCCTTCATCCGTCGGTTCCTCATCCCCGGAGATGATTCCCTTTGCGGACCTCCAAAGACTGAAAGCCTTATCGGCGGCCATCTCGCTGAACGTCGTCGAATTCCTGTTGACACGGCTTTCTGTTATGTGGCACAGCGTGTCTATGGCTGTAGAAGCGATGACGCTGTGCGAAGCCGTCCTGAGGTATTTCGGGTCGAGGAAAGCCTTATCAAAGAAGAATT
>JBJETC010000226.1:0-10182 GCA_051883115.1 Anaerovoracaceae bacterium | reverse complement strand
TCACCGTTCGTCGCAACGGCGAAATAACTGTCAGGAACAGAAAGCCAGCCCATCATGCCGGCCGGGACGATCTCGCTCCCTAAGAATCTCCTGTAAAAATCTTTCGTGCCGAAGACGCCTGTCCTGCGGCCGGAGAGCTCTGAGTCACGCTTTACCTCACAGGCGGTGTACTCGTCCGCCAGACTTTCATACGCTGCCTGAAGATCCGGTCCTATAGCCTCGAGATCCTCATCTGTCAGCCACATGCAGAAACCAGCGCCGAAGTCGTGATCGCGCGAGATGCTGTCGTCAAAGCCGAAGCATTCCGAACCTTCTCCGACGAGGCCGACGGCGATCCTCGACTCATATCCCGGGAATTTTTCCCTTATCATCCTTTTACCGCACGTATCGTAAAAATCCCTTGCGATCTCCATGCCTTTCGATGATTCTGTGACCACGTCTTTCTCCTTTACCGGGCCATGCCGATCCTCTTAAGGACCTCATCCGCCTCTTTTCTGTATTTCGAAGCCTCTTCCTTCTCGCCTGCCTTTTCGCAGATAACGGCTATGTTCGAACATTCCGAAGCGTATTCTACATTCTTCCCGTAGCAGAGCTCAACGCCCCTTAAGGCTTCCCTGAATGCTTCAAGTGCCTCTTCGCTCTTACCTCTCGCGAAGTCGATATTTCCCTTTGTGTTGAGGGCAGCCGGGTAATGAGGAACGATGCTCCCCTTTTCCTCGTTCTGAGCGCGCATGCCGTCGATCGCCCTGTCAGCGTATTCGTCAGCACTGTCGAGGTCGCCCTTCAGCAGATAAGCTGTCGCGATGTTGTTCTCGACCATCGGGATCTTGTCGCTGATAACCTCGTTCGCCTGATCGATATCGAGCGCTTTCCCGAAGACGGCGAGCGCGCCGTCAGGGTCGTTCTTATCGAGATATACAAGCCCCATGTTGTTGAAAAGGCCTGACATCACGGCCGGATCGACATCTCCGAGCCCGTTGAAGATCATCGCTGCCGCGTCAAAGCAGTCGAGCGCCTCGTCGAGTTTCCCCATATACCTGTACGTACCGGCCTTGTTCAGCAGGACCGTGCCGTATTCCTGCGTGTTCTGGTTCCCGGTGCTCCTAAGTTCTCCGAGCGCGAGGTCAAAATTCTCGAGCGACTTGTCGAAATCGCTCATGCCCCTGTAATAGCAGGCAAGCTCGTTAACGACAGAGACGTATCCGAGGTTGACCTCCTGACTTCCAATGGTGTCGCCGCCCTTGCAGCAGCTGCATTTCGGAGCGTCGTCCGCGGCACTCTGTTTCGCCCTGTCTCTGCACTCAAGCATGTAAGCCTCCGCGCCGCTGTTGTCGTGCTGTGAATAAAATGAATCGAGTTTACTGTAAAATTCCTTAAGGTCGAACAAAATCCACACCTCCTGTTAAGTTTCCCCGTTCTTTTTACCGTATTATAGATTAAATAAAGAAAGATAAATATGGGCCGAACTCCCTAATTTTTCATAAAAAAATGCCGGCATGAGCCGGCACTTCAACGTGACTTATCCGTGTTTTATCTGATCTGTATGAGGATAGCTTTTTTACTTTATCCTGAGCGCTCTCATGGAGTTCAGGACGCAGATGACCATGACGCCTACATCTGCGAAAACGGCCCACCACATGCCGACTATGCCGAAAGCGGCAAGTCCGAGTATGAGGAACTTGACGGCGATAGCGAACAGCGTGTTTTCGTGCGCCAGACGAAGCGTCTTCCTCGCGATCCTGATCCCGAGCGCCACCTTGGAAGGCTTGTCATCCATGATCACTACGTCGGCAGCTTCGACTGCGGCGTCGCTTCCGAGGGCTCCCATGGCGATACCGACATCGGCGCGCTTCAGGACCGGAGCATCGTTTATTCCGTCGCCTACGAAAGCAAGCGTGCGGCCTTCGCCTTTTTCCGCGAGCAGCTGCTCGACTTTATCTACCTTATCTCCCGGGAGGAGTTCGTCATACTCCTTATCGAGTCCGATCTCCGATGCTGTCTCACGCGCGACTTCCTTCTTATCGCCCGTGAGCATGACTGTCTCATTAACGCCGAGCTTACGGAGCTCGCTTATTGCCTGCGCCGAATCAGGCTTTACGACGTCTGATACGACTATGTGGCCGAGGTATTCGCTTCCCTCAGATACGTGGATGATCGTCCCCGTCTTCTCACACTGTTTGAAATCAGCTCCGACGGCTTTCATGAGCTTCTCGTTGCCCACGTTTATGTCCCTTCCGTCTATGACGGCTTTTATCCCTTCGCCTGCCACTTCTTCGACAGATCCTATCCTGTCCTCTTCGATATGGCCGCCGTGTGCCTGTACTATCGAGACCGCGATAGGGTGCGTGGAGTGAAGCTCCGCAGCAGCTGCAAGATCGAGGAGTTCATCTTCAGGCACTTCATTAGGATGAACGGCTGTGACCTTGAAAACGCCCTGTGTCAGCGTGCCGGTCTTGTCGAATACGACTGTGCCGGCCTTCGCGAGTGATTCCATGTAGCATGAACCCTTTACGAGTACTCCGTTATGGGACGCGCCGCCTATGCCGGCGAAAAACGAGAGCGGTATAGAGATCACAAGCGCGCAAGGGCAGGAAATAACTAGGAACGTGCATGCCCTGTATATCCATTTCATCCACTCGCCTCCTGTGATCAGAGGCACGCCGATGCCTATCGCGAGCGCTGCGAAAACCACGCATGGAGTGTAATATCTCGCGAATTTTGTTACGAACTTTTCTGACTTTGATTTCCTGGATGAAGCGTGCTCGACCATGTCGAGTATCTTCGCCACGGTGCTCTGGGCGTACGGGCTGGAAACTCTCATCCTGATCAGTCCGCTCTCGTTTACGGAACCGCTCAGGACATCGTCGCCCTCAGCCTTGTCCACCGGGAGCGACTCTCCTGTGAGAGCAGAAGTATCTACAGCCGTAGTCCCCTCAACGATGACACCGTCAAGAGGCACCCTTTCTCCCGGGCGGACGACGATCACTTCTCCGGCGTGTACGTCCTCAGGCGCCGTCTCTACTTCTTTTCCGTCCCTGATGACGACAGCCGAATCAGGCTTGATCGCGAGCAGCGCCTTGACCGAGTCATGGCTCCTGCCCACTGCGACATCCTCGAAGAACTCTCCTATCTGGTAAAAAAGCATTACCGCTACGGCTTCGTGATATTCCCTGACACCGAAAGCTCCTATGGAAGCTATCATCATGAGGAAATTCTCGTCGAAGACCTGTCCGCGCGATATGTGCTCGACCGACTCTTTGAGTACCGGCCAGGCCAGGATGATATACGGTATGAAGAACATCACGAACACGATCAGGCTGTGATGACCTGAGTGCGGTATGACGCTCGTGAATTCCGTGATATACCATGCCAGTGCGAATATGATGCCTCCGGTGATGATCCTGATGCCCCTTGCCTTAGGGCTTTCTTCGTCATCATCATCGTCATCGTCTTCTCCGCCGCGCCCGGCAGATCCCGCGCAGTAAGCGCATGAACTGTCCTCATTCTCCCCGGCGCCGCATGCCGCCTGCCCTTCAGGTGCTGCAGCGTTTTCCTCTGTCTGGACAGAAAGTTCTTTCATTTTGACCTCCGATCATACTGTCTTCTGTATATACGAATTTACCGGCAGAATGGCCGGGATTTTCATATATATAATGAGATAAAACGATTATTTTTCGTTTTCCTTTTTCTCACGGATATGCTCCATGCCCATCTCCGATATCAGCTTGACGTGTTCGTCAGCCGGAGAATAGAACACGACACGCCCCTCGCGCCTGTTCTTTATGAGGTTCGCGTCCTTCAGCACGGAGAGCTGATGCGAGACTGCCGACTTCGTCATGTCGAGAAGCGCGGCTATGTCATTGACACACATCTCATGCTGGTCGAGCGCCCAGACTATCTTCAGTCTCGTGCTGTCGGCCATTATCTTGAAAAAATCCGAAAGCGCTGTGATATCAGTATCATCAGCCATCCGGTCTGATACGTACTTGAATGTTTCTTCATGTACGACTTCGCAGTCGCAGCCTTTGCTCTTATTCATATGATCTCTTTCCGGTTCCTGAAAATCTCACTTATATTTCGAAAAATTATTCTGCGGATCGTTTTTTGATTGAATGATTATTCAACTATCAAAACGCAATACAGTTGAATATATGCTCAACTTTACTTGCATTATAGTTGAACGAGCATTCAATGTCAAGGCTTTTCCGGCTATATCCCGAAATTCTTCTATCAGCTGTACACGCTGCAGCGCAGGCGATATAACGATTCTTTTATATAAAATTTGACAAATGTCTAAAAGAATAGTATGGTTTTAACCGTAAAAAAAAATTAAGATTCGTTAAGCATCAGGCGGTGTCGACCCGAAAACTGACGATTTCCAACGGACAGCCCTGATTAAGTTTTGTTCATAATCTTAATAAATCAAATCTAAGGAGCATATCGTGACGAAAACACTCAAAAGAACTGTCGCTTTGCTGGCTGCAGGAATCCTGGCTGTATCGGCTCTCGTAGCCATCATGCCCGGCACCGATTCCCAGGCCTACACGAACAAGGTCTGGAAGAAAAACGTCAGCGACAAATACCTAAACAAGTACAAACACAAGTGCATGCCATGCACGACATACGCGCATAAAGTCGTTAACAGAAAACATTACAGAATGGATCTCCCTCTCGGGACGGTCGCTTCCCAGCAGAAATATCTGGACAAAGCCGTCAATAAGGGGCAGATCAGGAAGGTCACAAAATACACTTCCAACGTTAATTACAACAATATCAAGGCCGGCGACATCGTAGTATTCAAGGTCGGCGGGATCCGTACCCATATCGCCATCGTAGGCGGCAACGGGATGACGCTCCATCACGGAGGCATCGGCGCCGCGGGATCCGTTCAGTACAAATACACTGTCGGACAGTTCGTACACTACGGTTTCAGGCGTCTCGGCTTCGGCACAGCCAAAATCAAAGTCTACAGAGCACTCGGATACAATAAGAACAGAATTAGACTGAGCGTCAGCCTGAACGCATCTGACAAGGCGCTCGCGGCGAAAGCCGGAAAGACGCTTCTCACGTCAGGCAGCGTGTTCTACGTCTACAAGAACGGCAGACGCGTCGGAAAGATCAGTATCGGGAACAGCGGTACCGGATACTCAAGATACCTGAAGTCAGGCACATACACACTGAAGCTCGTCAAGGCGCCTGCTTACATGAAGACAGGCAAAACAAAGAAAGTCACGCTGAATCTGCAGAACAGGAAGACAAAACGCGTGACATTCACGATCAGAGCTGACAGGGCAAAACTCAGAGAACTGATCGCTGAAGCAGAGAAAGCAAAGGAAGCAGCCGCATCTGAAAAGACGGACGCTTCCGGAAACAGCAGTCAGACATCTGACAGCACTGAATCAGAAACAGCCGCATAGCCAGGCGGCACGCGCGTAGATCCAAAATCGAATATCATGAAAAAAAACGGCCATGCGATCCCGCATGGCCGTTCGTTTTAATTGCTTTCCATGTTTATAATGCAGATTGAATATAACTGCTCTGTTATTTCTGCTCCAGCTCCTGAAGAGCCATTCTCGCAGCTTCTATATCGCCCATCCACGGACGTCTTCCTTCTTCATAATACATGTAGACCTCACCGCCCTTGCCGAGGATAAGCACCATGTCGCCCTTCCCCGCGAGACTGACAGCTTCTTTGACCGCTTCATATCTGTCTTCGATATATCTGTAGCGGCACGGCTTTTTATCATTCGGATCATCATACGGCTCAGACTTCGTCTTCCACACGATCCGGCGAGGTCCGCCTGAGGCGCCTGTATCTGTGTTCTCAGACGGTGAAACACTTTCCTCCGCCTGAGCTCCATGTTTCGCTTTTTCTTCCGCTTCATCAGCTGTGAGGCCGCCTGCCGCCCTTATGCCCGGAATGATCGCATCCTTTATCACGGACGGGTCCTCGTCACGCGGGTCCTGAGATGTCAGGACTATCTCACTGCAGTGAGAAGCGGCTATCCTGCCCATGTCCTCACGTTTGCTGTGATCGCGTTTCCCGGCGCAGCCGAACACCGCTATGATGCGGCCTGATCTTGTCCCGTCTGCATTCGTCGTGACACTGTCGGCATAGTCGAAAATTTTCTCATAGCCATCCGGCGTGTGGGCATAATCGACGACGACGGAAAAATCCTGACCTTCTTCGATCGGCTGCATACGGCCTTCCACCTGAGGGATGTCCGTTATGTAGCGCCTGATGTCATTTATCGGCATGCCGCACTCGTGCATCGCAGCTATGGCTCCTAGCAGGTTGTAGATGTTGTACTCAGCGACGAGGTTCGTGCGGAGCTGGTACTCGCGGCCTCCTATAGTCAGGTTGAATGTCGTGCCGTTTGCAGTGTATTCAGGCTCGGACGCCTGGTAGTCGGCAGGGCCGTTTTTCCCGAATCCGTATGTCACGAAGCGGCATCTGCAGCAGGCCTTCAGCCCTTCTATCGTGTACTCGTCATCCTGGTTGAGCACTGCGACAGCGTCCTCCTTCAGATTCTTAAAGAGTATTTTTTTCGCCTCGAAATAATTCTCCATGGTCTTGTGATAGTCGAGGTGCTCGTGCGTCAGGTTCGTAAAGATGGCGCAGTCGAAGTCGACGCCGTCGACCCTGTGCATGACGAGTCCCTGAGAGCTGACTTCCATGGCGCAGGCACGCATGCCGTGCTCGTACATTTCGGCGAGGCTGCTCTGCGTCTCTATTTCATCAGGCGTCGTGAGGTTCGGGAGTCTGCTGTGATCACCGTATCTTACGGCGATCGTCCCCATATATCCGCACGGTTCATATCGCGAGAAAACGTCGCTTATGATGCTCGTAAGCGTTGATTTGCCGTTTGTCCCAGTGCACCCGAACATCAGCATTTTCCGGCTCGGATGGCCGTAGAACATGTCCGCCACGCGGTTCAGCTCCGCGTGCATGTCTTTTACCTTTATATATACGACACCCTCGCGCTGCTCGACATCTTCTGTGATGACGATGGCAGCCGCGCCGCTGTCAGCCGCGCTGCCTGCGAACTTGTGGCCGTTGAGCTCGTTCCCGACTATGCAGAAAAACATGTCGCCAGGCTTTACCTTGCGCGAATCGAGCTGCAGTCCCTTTATTTCGATATCCGGCTTGCCCGGAAAAAGCTTTGATAATTTCATTTTTCTCTTTATCCCTCTGTGAAAACTTTTTACCATCTCATTTTACCCTATAAAAGGCGGCGCTTCAACAAAACGCCCCCTGACCGGACGCCCGCTGCCCGGGCCTGCGCCCCACGCCTGAGATCTTCGGGTATCACGAAAAAAGCATCAGATTTTACATTCATATGATAATATAAAAGCTGACAGAATCGTGAAAGTATTAAAACAAAGGGATCGATCAAAAGGGATCGATCAAAAGGGATCAATCAAAAGGGATCAATCATTAAAGGAGCAGATATGAACAGTGACAGCAATGAAAAGAAGCGGCGGCTCTCACCCGCGGAGGAGCGCAGGATCAGCCGTTTCAACGAAATATCGGAACAGATGAGGGCTGAGGGCTACAGCGAACACGACCTCACGATCAGCCTCGTCCGCGCCAACATCGCGGTCATCATCGCCGCGATACCGCTTTTCGCGGCCGTGGTCTTTATCTTCACAAGGATCCACCCTGAAGGCCTCGTCGTAAAATCGAGCTGGCGTGAGATCATCATATTCGTGGCGGCGCTCGTGCTGCTGCCTGTCGTGCACGAGCTTATCCACGGGTTCGTGTGGGCCATATTTTCAAAGGATCATTTCCACGACATAGAATTCGGCGTGATCCCGAAGTACGGCGCAGCTTACTGCACGTGCCGCAGGCCGCTCAAACGCGCCCAGTACGCGCTCGGCGGTGTCATGCCGCTCATCGTGCTCGGCCTCATCCCTCTCGTCTGGGGCATAACAGCAGGGAACGTCGATGTGACGTTCCTCGCCCTCTATATGACGCTCGCAGCAGGCGGCGATGTCATGATACTCCTGCAGCTCATGCGTTTCAGGACAGACGCGCGCGACGTCGTCATATACGACCATCCGACTCAGGGAGGGTGCGTTGTTTTTACGAAATGATGACTGATGGCTGATAAAGGGGTGACAAGGGGTGAACAAAAGGATTCCTGCAATGTCCCGGAACATGCCCCGCAGCCTGAGTACACGCCCCCGTACCACCTGACGCTCAGACCCTCCGGGTTGAAAACCTTCTCCAATAGTGGCACAATGGTCGTAAGAAAAGAGGTGAAACTCTGATATGACATTCAGAAAATTTTTAAGGATCGCGACGCTTGGAATCAGTTTCGCCGCTCTTGCAGTTGCCATTGCGACTCAGGACAAGGAAGACGAGGACGCGCTTGACGATTAAGTCCGGGAGAATATCCGGAGATCCGGTAAAGCAGAAAAGAGGCTGCCGCATAGGATGAAACATCATCTTATGCAGCAGCCTCTTCTGCTTATTTCATTACATCGTGCACCATGTATTTCACGAAATCATTGCTTATCTTCTCATGGGTCCTCGGCGTCGGATGCATATAATCCACAGTCGAGCGGCTCAGGTTTTTCCTCGTGATATATCGGCAGTCTTTCATGTCATAGACCCAGCATCCGTACTCGGATCCGAGATTTATGACCGCCTGCCTGTAATCGTCCAGAGTGCAGCCCGCGGCGTTCCTGCTCGAATACCCGAAGGCATCGGTCCTTCCGTTATACGCACGCTTTTCTGTAGGTGTGACGAGTATGACTATGGCATGAGGCGCATCTTGTCTTATCCTTTTCAGCACGCTCCTGTACGCGCCGTAAAAAGTCATTTCGTCTACGCTCTCAGGTGTCCCGAGCCTTACGCTGTGGCCGTAATCGTTCGACCCGCCGCGGAGGAGGATAACGTCGTATCCCCTGAACCCCATCCTGCCGGCACGTGAGCATATGCTGTTCGCATAGCCTGCGACCGTAGATCCGTTCACCGCTCTGCATGTATAATCAAAGCCGAGCAGTCTCGCCGATCTCTGCGCCCAGGAGAAGACAGGGGAAAAATGGCTGTCGCCCTCTATGAGCATCTTTTTACCCTTGCAGATCATATACTTACGGGTAAAAACGTCGCTCCTCGTACACGTGCCTTTCGGGCCCTTCGCCGCGACTTCGTATTCAGCCTTTTTCCTGACTTTTCCTATATAAAAAGAAGTCTTTTTCGTCTTCCCGATAGTTTTCCAGCGGCCCTTATGCATCTTCCTTTTCACCACATACTTTTCTGCGCCGCGTACCGGCTCCCATGCTATCGTGTTTTTCGACAGGGATATGATCTCAGGCACGCCGGGGCCGGGCTTCAGCCTTACTGTCCCGGACGGCGCTGACTTCCGCCCCGTCACGCTGACGCTCCCCACTCTGTAAGTCCTGACCCTGCCGGCTGCAGCTTTCTTTTCGAAATAGATGCAGCGATCGCGGCCCATAATGCGTTTCACACGCTTCCACCTGCCGCCTTTTTTCTTCTGGACTATGTATGAACAGGCGCCGGCCGCGGGCTTCCACGTTATGGACACGAATCCCGTACCTGCTTTCGCATGCGTAATCACAGGACGTTCCGGCTTATTGCCTACCGCCGCGGCGACCTTCGGCATCTTCCTGCTGACATCGGTCGTCACTCCCGCGAATGAGCCCGCCGCCGTTATGGCCAGCGCTGCTGCGGTGGCGGCTGCGAAAAGCCTTATCACCCTGTGCGGCACTCGTTTTGGAAAAATGGATGTAAAAAACTTTTTCATTTATATTCCCGTATATCCCTGCACTGCAGATACCAAGAAGACAAAATAAAAAACCGGGACCCATGGTCCCGGCTTCTTCTGGAGCTCCCGGCCGGGCTCGAACCGGCGACCTGCACGTTACGAATGTGCTGCTCTACCAACTGAGCCACGGAAGCACCCGGGCAGATCAATGCCCTGTAACGTTGCTATTTTATCACATTATAACTGCAGCCGTCAAACCTTATATCGAAGCAGCAGATACTTTTATATTTACAGTACCTGCATGTCGGCTCCTGTCCGGCTTTGGCAGGCCTGATGCTTATCCTGCCCTTTGTCATGCAGTCGAGTATGCCCTGCGCCGCATCTCGCGCATCCTGCCTGAGCTCATTCAGCTCATCCCCGGACATCATGGACGGCTGATCGCTGCGTT
>JBJETC010000225.1:0-10212 GCA_051883115.1 Anaerovoracaceae bacterium | reverse complement strand
ATAGTTGGCGAGAGCAGGAAGGACATCCTGACGGGAAGGACATTCCGTGAGAACATCACGGTATTCCCGGGCGAGGTCCTGCTGCTCGAAGCCATGGAATAAGGAAAGGGAGCTCAGAAGGAATGGAATCATATTACAGAAAATACCGTTACTGGTTCACGAGCGGATACGTAGAAGAGGATGCGCTGACTGAACTCAGCAAGATAAAGGACGATGAAAAGGCCATAGAGGAAAGGTTCTGCAAGCTGCCTGAATTCGGCACAGCCGGCCTCAGGAGCGTGATGCGCTTCGGTCTCAACGGCATAAACGTCTATACGGTAAGACTGACCACTCAGGCTCTGTGCGAAGTCATAAAGTAGAGCGGCGAAGACTACAGCAATGGCGTCTGCATAGCTTTCGACTCAAGGAACCACAGCCGCGAGTTCGCCAGAGAAGCTGCGATGACACTTGCCGCTAACGACATAAAGGCGAACCTCTTCGACACACTGAGACCGACACCGGAGCTTTCTTTTGCCGTAAGACACACAGGCTCCATAGCCGGCATCAACATCACGGCGAGCCACAATACTAAGGAATACAACGGATACAAGGTATACTGGAAAGACGGCGCGCAGATCGATCCTGATCTCGCCGAGAAGATCTCGAACAAGATGAACGAGCTCGACATCTTCAGGGACGTAAAGACGATAAGCTTCAGGCAGGCTTCCACGAGAGGCCTCATCGAGTATCTCGGCACAGAGATGGACGATGATTACGTATCTGAGGTCGTTTCCCAGTCTATAGGGAAAAAATATGTGCAGCGTGAAGGCAAGTACATGACTATCGTCTACACGCCGCTCCACGGCGCCGGCTACAAGATGGTGCCGAGAGTCCTCCGTCAGATAGGCATCGAGAACGTCATCCCTGTAAAGGAGCAGATGGAGATCGACGGGAACTTCCCGACAGTAAAATCGCCTAACCCTGAGAACAGGGAGGCTTTCGAGCTCGGGCTCCAGTACGCGGAGAAAAACGACGCTGACCTCATCATCGCGACAGACCCTGACAGTGACAGATGCGGAGTCGCTGTAAAGCACGGCGACGAGTACGTCCTGCTCACCGGGAACCAGATCGGATGCCTGCTTCTCGATTTCATCATCAAGGCAGAGAAGGAAGAGAAAAAGTTCGCGGAGAACAGCGCCGCCGTATGCAGCATCGTTTCAACGCCTATGGCAGACGCGATCTGCGAGAAGAACGGCGTAAAGATGTTCAGGACACTTACGGGCTTCAAGTATATAGGCGAAAAGATCAAGGAATTCGAGGAGTCCGGGGACTACACGTTCCTGTTCGGTTTCGAGGAGAGCTACGGCTTCCTCAAGGGAACATACGCGAGAGACAAGGACGCTGTAGTGGCTGCTATGCTCATCGCTGAGATGGCATGCTATTACCAGTCAAGACGCTACAGTCTCTATCAGGCCCTGCAGGAGCTCTACAAGGAATACGGATATTACGAGGAAAAAGTAACTTCGATAGAGTTTGACGGCGCTGACGCTTCTGACAAGATGAAGGCTGTCATGGAGGCTCTGAGGAACGACAAGCCTGACCAGATCGGTCTCAAGGTCGTAAAGATCAGGGATTACATTACGGGAGACGTCACGGATCTGACAAAGAGCGTTTTCGATGATGCTCCTGAAGAAAAGACTGGCCTCCCGAAGAGCGACGTGCTCTACTTCGAGCTGGAGAACGGCTGCAATGCCATATTCAGACCGTCGGGCACAGAACCTAAGATCAAGCTTTACGTGATGGCGAGGGGCGATTCGCAGGAAGAGGCGGATACGCTATTCGATCTCGTCCAGAGCTGCGCTGTGGCCATGCTCGCTGCAGGTGTCGAGGGAGACATCGAGGGTATGAAGGAAGCCGGCATCCCGAAGGAGCATGCTCCTGAGGAAGAGGCTGAAGCTGAGGAGGCAGCAGAGGCTGAGGAAACCGCAGAAGCGGCAGAGGAAGCTGTTGAGGCTGCTGAAGCTGTAGAAGAAGCTGTAGAGACGGCTGAGGCTGTTGAGGAGACTGTCGAAGCTGCTGAGGAAGCTGAAGCCGCAGAAGAGGCAGTGGAAGCTGCAGAGGCTGTAGAAGCTGTCGAAGAGACGGTCGAGGCTGCGGAGGAAGCTGAAGAAGAGGAAGCTGCCGAGGAGATCGCTGAAGAAGCTGTCGAAGAGGCCGTAAAGGAAGCAGTCGAGGAGGCTGAGCCGGGTGCTGACGAGGCTGAAGTCGAAGAAGCTGTCGAGAAGATAGCTGAGGCTGTCGAGGCCGAGGAAGAAGCAGAAGGCGCTGCTGACGAGGGAGGTTTCGTCCTGGTAGAGCAGGAGGAAGTCGAGGAAACTCCTTCCGGAGCAGAGATCGTCGAGCGTGACGAGGCTCATCTCATGAACAGGGAAAAAGGCGATGTCGCTGTCAGAGAAAAAGGTGATATCGTTGCTGCTGTAGAGAAAAAGGAAGAAGCTGCTCAGGATGACGATGACGACCTCATGGATCTTCTCGAAAAGCACAGCTACAAAGCGGAGAACAAGTAGTTCATCAATACAGCTGATCATATCAGAAGAGCCGCCCGGGAATGACCGGACGGCTCTTTTTCTGTGTTTATATTAAGATCTGATAATATTTCAGCGTTTTTCCGCGAATAAACGCGGTTTAGAAAAGCAGGATCCCGGCGAGGGCCGAGAGGCCGATCCAGATGATCGGGTGAAGGCCTTTCGTCTTTTTTATGCACCGCGACAGCACGAATACAGCGGCTGCTATCGCCCAGGCTTTCCAGCTTATGAACGTGTAGAACGGCGCCTTCCACTCTGTGAAAAGCGCGGTCTGTACGACTGAGAAGCCGGCCGAGCATATGAGCGCGACGGACGTCGGCCTTAGGAAGCGGAACACCGTCTGGACATAGTGGTTGTCCTTGAAGTTCTTCAGAGCCGCGGCGATGAAAAGGATGATGATTATCGACGGCGTGATTATGCCGAGCGTCGCTATGATACCGCCTGCAGGCCCGGCCGTGACATACCCGACGTATGTCGCGCAGTTTATCCCTATAGGGCCCGGAGTCGACTCAGAGACGGCGATCATGTCAGTCAGCTGCTGATGCGTGAACCAGCCTGTTTTTTCTGCCATGTCGGAAAGGAACGGCAGTGTCGCCATGCCGCCGCCGACCGCGAAAAGTCCTGTTTTGAAAAATTCCCAGAAAAGCCGGAGGTAAAGTGTCATTTCTCTGCCTCCTTTTCAGCGCCATTACGCCTTGACGCTACTATCTCGAATATGACGCCGAACGCCACCGCGCACGCGACCATCAGGACTGGCGAAAGGTCGAGGCAGACCGTGCAGAAAAGTACGGCGAGGAACATCGTGAGTGTGAGCTTGTCCTTCACAGCGCTTTTCCACAGCTTTATGACGGCGTTGAGGATGAGCACACAGACACACGCCCTAATGCCGAGGAAAGCTTTTTTTACATATATATTGTCCTGGAACCTTGATATGACGCCGGCGAGCAGCGTTATTATCACCACGGACGGGAACGTGACGCCGAGCGTCGCGGCTATGCCGCCCGGGATCCCGCGCATCTTGTATCCGATGAATGTCGCGGTGTTCACGGCTATTATCCCCGGCGTGCACTGGCCGATCGCGAAATAGTCGGCGATCTCCTCGTCGTCGGCCCAGTGCTTGTTATCTATGATCTCGCGCTGCAGCATCGGCAGCATCGCCATCCCGCCGCCGAACGTCATGACGCCTACTTTCGCGAACGTCAGGAAAAGCTCCGGCAGAGTGGCACTCGTGTTAAGGGTATTTTCACTGTTTTCAGTTTTTTCTCTTTCCATATCAGGTCTCCGGCAGGATCGGCCTGCCTTCCGATTATCAGATCCGGCTTACATTAAAAATATATGACTTTGACAGCGATATGTAAAATATTGTTTTTGTGTCATATCGATATAAATAATATATAATCGGGGTAAGAGACGCGGGGGCAGGTTTTGTCTGCAAAACCTGTGACCTCTGATCCCCATTTAGAAAACGAAGTATGGGGATGGCGGTGAGTCTAGTCAGGAGGATGCCGGATGGAAATAAAGCAGCTTGAGTATTTCTGCGCCATAGTCGAGGCGGGCAGCATAACAGAGGCGTCAAGGCGCATCCACATGTCGCAGCCGCCGCTCAGCTACTCGATGAAAAAGCTCGAGAGCGAGCTCGGCGTGACGCTTTTTGAGCGCGGGAAGAAGAACATAACGCTGACTGAGGCCGGCAGGGTCATGTACAGGCGTGCGTGTGACATACTCGAGTACGTGACATCGGCGAAGCAGGAGGTCGCGGCCGCAGGGCGGCACGTGACGCTGAGGCTCGGGATAACGCCGACGGTGCAGGACGAGGCGATGCCTGTCATCACGGAGTTCGCGGCTGAGTTCCCGGATGTGCGGTATGAGCTGAGCGACCGCGATACGTACGCGCTTTGCGATCTGCTCGAGGAGGGCGCGGTCGACGGCGCTTTCATCAGGACGCCGTTTCGGGACGGCGGCTTTGAGGCGGTCGGGATGAGGCGGAACAACGGGATGATCGCTGTGGCCGCGGTCCCGGGCGGGCGCGGGGAAAGGGCCGGAAAGGAGCGGGCGGTGACGCTTGAGGAGCTGGCGGAAGGGCCGATCATAATTTACAGGAGGTACAGCGAGCTCATACTGAGGAGTTTCAGGGACAAGCAGCTCGAACCTGACGTTTTCTGCATGTGCGATGACGGGCGCGACGCTCTGCAGCTCGCCGCGAAAGGCCTGGGTACGGCCATCGTGCCGGATTCCATGAGGAGCATGGCTTCGGGCCTCGGTATACGGGAGATAAAAGAGGAGAGCCTCGAGACCTCGATCGTCTTCGCGTGGAAAAAAGGGAACACCTCGGAGCCGCTGGCTTCGTTCATAAGCGTAATAAAAAAGACAGCTGCAGGGCAGCTGCCTTGAAAGCCGGCATCATATAATGTTTAGCCGCGTAAAGCCGCAGATCATTAGAAGCCGCAGGAGTCTTTTTTTTCAGATCCTGCCGTATTTTGCCGTAAGGTCCTTAAGAGCCGAGACGGTCTTTTGATCGAACGCGCCTGCGCCCATCTGCCAGCTCCAGTTTTTTCCTGTAACAGTGCCCGGGACATTGATGCGCGCCTCGCTTCCGAGCCCCAGGATATCCTGGACAGGTATGATACACGTATCCGCGGGACTCGCCATGGCGAGCTCGATCATCGCGGCAAGAGCTTTTTCGCGCGACATCTCAGGGCCATCCGGGCCTGTCACGTCATCAGAGCTGTCAGCCGGAGAAGCTGTGCCGAAGGCAGGCATGAGGCGCGAGCCGTACTCGCGGCGCGCGTAATACGTGAGGAACCTTTTTTTCCAGCCCTCGAGGCTGTCGTACCAGCCGAGCGTCGTGTCATTGTCGTGCGTTCCCGTGTAGACAACGCAGTTTTCCGTGTGGTTCTGCGGAAGGTGCGGGTTCTCCCAGTCGGAGTCGAACGCGAACTGAAGGACCTTCATGCCCGGGAGGCCTGCGTCGCGGATAAGCGCTTTTACCTCAGGCGTGATGTAGCCGAGGTCCTCCGCTATGAGAGAGACATCGCCGAGCTCTTTTTTTACCGCGTCAAAGAGCTTCATGCCCGGGCCCGGCTGCCAGCAGCCGTTGAGCGCCGTGTCGTCTGAAGCCGGGACCTCGTAATACGCCTGGAACCCGCGTGTGTGGTCGAGCCTTATCACATCGTAATATTTCAGGTTCTGACGGAGCCTTCCGATCCACCAGCTGAAACCGTCCTGCTCCATGGCGTCCCAGTCATAGACAGGCGTCCCCCAGAGCTGGCCTTCAGGGGAAAAAGCGTCAGGCGGACAGCCCGAGACGGTGTCGAGCCTTCCGTCGCTGTGCGCCTTGAAGAGATCTATGTGGGCCCAGAGGTCCACGCTGTCCCTTCCAGGATAAAAAGGCATGTCCCCTATGATGCGTATGTTTTTCTCGTGAGCGTGAGCGAGGACTTTTTTCCATTCGGAAAAAAATTCACCCTGCATGATCTTAAAATATTCTATTTCTTCCGCCAGTCCGCTGCGCCATTTTTTCAGCCCGGCAGGCGTGCGGCTCCTTATATCGTCAGGCCATCCGGACCATCTCATCGTTCCTGTAACGCCTGAGACCGCCATGAACAGCGCATGATCGTCTAACCACGATGCGTTTTCCGAGAGGTAATCGCTGTCGGCGTTTTTCTCGAAAGCAGTCCTGTTCTTCCCGTAAGCCCTCCTGAGGATATACTCAAAATGGCGCGGGTCGTGGAACAAGGCGCATTCGTCGAGCTCGGCCCTCGTCAGCATCCCTTTTTCGAAAAGAGCTTCAGGGTCGAGGTAAGCCGTGTCCCCGGCAAAGCATGACGGCGACATGTAAGGCGACATCGCCCTTCCGGCCGGGTCGAGCGGGAGTATCTGCCAGAACGACTGACCGGCGGCCGACAATTTGTCTATAAATGATAGAGCCTCATCAGAAAACCTGCCGCGCCCGTATTTTGACGGCAGGGAGAAAACAGGCATGAGAATGCCGCTTTTTTTCAATTTTTCCTCCATAGAACAGTTGTTTACAGATATGTTAACACAAATAGACAATATTCAGGCAAGAGAATATAATAATATCCGGGTAAAATGTATGAAACGATGCATGTTCATCGAAGAAGATATTTTTCGGAGGTGCGCAAATGAGTTTATCAGTCGAATTGAAGAATACAGGCCTCGACGCCGCGGAAACTGCGGCTGAGAGGGAAAAAGCACAGGAAGCGCTCGGGAAGCTGTGGTCCGGGGATCTCGACTTCACGGGCTGGGTGAAGGCTCCGTCGAAATACAGCGGGAGCGGTGCTGATGATATAAAAAAGACTGCCGCGGAGATCAGGGAAAAATGCGACGTTTTCCTCGTACTCGGGGTAGGCGGCTCGTTCATGGGCGCCAAGGCAGTCATAGACATGCTTGCGCCTGACGGCGCCGGCACGAAGGTCCTTTTCGAGGGGTACAACTTCAGCGCGAGATACATAAACGAGCTGAAGCGCGAGATGGAAGGAAAAGACGTCTGCATATGCGTCATCTCGAAGTCGGGGACTACGACTGAGACGCTGTCGGCTTACGGGATATTCAGGCAGATGATGGTGGAAAAATACGGTCCTGAGGAAACGGCTTCAAGGACGTATATCATAACGGAGCGCCGTTCGAATTACCTCTTTGACGAGGCTCAGGCAAAGGGCGAGACCGTCCTCGACCTGCCGCTCGACATCGGCGGAAGGTATTCGGTCATCACGCCTGTAGGCCTTCTCCCGATCGCGGTCGCGGGGATCGATATCGACAGGCTCACAGCCGGCGCCATGAAGCTCCAGGACAGGGAAAAGTTCGCAGGAGCCGGCCTCGACTACGCGATCTCGAGGCAGCAGTTCTACAGGAAAGGACTGAGGAACGAGGTATTCGAGTTCTTTGACCCGTACTTCGCGTACTTCGGCGAGTGGCTCAAGCAGCTGTTCGGCGAGACAGAAGGAAAGGACGGGAAAGGCATTTTCCCTGCATCGCTCATGTTCTCGAGGGACCTCCATTCCATGGGACAGTTCCTGCAGCAGGGGACACCTTGCTTCTTCGAGACTTTCGTCGAAGTGAAGAACATAAAGGAAGACGTGAGGATACCTGACGACGCCATGAAGCCTTTTGCCGGAAAGACGATCCAGCAGATAAACGAGTGCGCGGAGAAAGGCGTGCTCGCGGCTCATGTCAAGGCCGGGATCCCGGTGGTCTCAATAACGATAGACGATCTCGACGAGGAAAACGTCGGCGAGATGATATATTTCTTCGAGACAGAATGTGCCGTGTCGGCGATGCTCGCCGGAGTGAATCCGTTTGATCAGCCGGGTGTCGAGGCATATAAGAAAGAGATGAGGGCGTACATAACGGAGCTCGGAGAATAGGCGAGGCGGGTAAAACGCACTGCGCGGCCCTGCCCTTAATAAAAAATCGTCAAAACTTCTATTTTGTGATATTCTAAATACATTAACGCTTTGTCTCATTCGACACTGCGGGGAAAGGAATGATTTTATGCCGGATACAAAAGGCGAAAACGAAAAACACTATAAGGGAAAGTATTATATCACGACACCTATCTATTACCCGAGCGCGAACCTTCATATAGGCCACACGTACTGCACGGTAATGGCCGACGCTATGGCGAGGTTCAAGCGTCTGCAGGGGTACGACGTGCGTTTCCTCACCGGAACGGACGAGCACGGTCTCAAGATCGCTCAGATCGCGGAGGAAAAAGGCGTTACGCCTCAGCAGTATGTAGATAAGATCGTCGGCGGAGTCAAGGAGCTCTGGAAGACGATGGAGATCTCGTACGATGACTTCATCAGGACGACAGAGCCGCGCCACGTAAAGCGCGTCCAGGCGATCTTCGACAAGATGGATAAAAAAGGCGACATTTACAAGGGCAGATACGAAGGCTGGTACTGCACGCCTTGCGAGTCTTACTGGACAGAGAGCCAGCTCGTGGACGGCAAGTACTGCCCTGACTGCGGAAGGCCTGTTCACTGGGAAAGTGAGGATGCTTACTTCTTCAGGCTTTCAAAGTATCAGGACAGGGTGCTCGACCTCCTCGAGAACAACCCGGATTTCCTGCAGCCTGACACGAGACGCCACGAGATGATAGAATTCGTGAAGCAGGGACTCGATGACCTCTGCATTTCGAGGACATCGTTCGACTGGGGCATCCAGATCCCGAAGGACCCTAAGCACGTCATCTACGTATGGCTCGACGCGCTGACGAACTATATCACGGCGCTCGGCTATCCTGATGATCCGGAGCTTTACAATAAATACTGGCCTGCTGACGTTCATCTCGTCGGCAAGGAGATCGTAAGGTTCCACTCTGTCATCTGGCCGGCTATGCTCATGTCGCTCGACCTGCCTCTTCCTAAGAAGGTGCTCGGCCACGGCTGGCTCCTGATAGACGGAGGCAAGATGAGCAAATCAAAGGGCAATGTCGTTGACCCTGTCGTACTCATAGACCGCTACGGCGTAGACGCGCTGAAATACTTCCTTCTCAGGGAATACACATTCGGCCAGGACGGCGTTTTCACGAACGAAGTCCTCATAAACCGCATGAACTACGACCTCGCGAACGACCTCGGCAACCTCATCTCGAGGAGCACTTCCATGATCGAGAAATACTGCGGCGGCGTACTTCCTGACGCGACAACGGAAGACGATATCGACAGAGACCTCAAGGCAACGGCTCTCGGAGTCGCTCCTAAGGTAGACGCTCACATGGAGAAATTCCAGTTCAACCTCGCACTCGAGGATATCTGGGTGCTCGTAAGACGCGCCAACAAGTACATCGACGAAAAATCCCCATGGGTGCTCGCCAAGGACCCTGCCAGGAAGGCAGAGCTCGACACATGCATGCACAACCTAGCCGAGGCAATGAGGATAATCTCGATCCTCATCGTTCCGTATATGCACACGACAGCGGAGAAGATCCGCGAGCAGATCGGCCTTGCCGACCAGCCTGTCGTATGGGAAGACGCGATGAAGTTCGACATGATGGACCACCAGACCGTTAAGCGCGGCGAGGTCCTTTTCCCGAGACTCGACGTTGAAAAAGAGCTCCAGGCTCTCGATGAGATAAAGAAAAAGATGCAGAAAGAGGCTGAGGCCGGGTCAGAGAGCGAAAGCTCAGAAAAGGCTGACGCTGGGAAGGCCGATAGCGCTGATAACGCTGACGCGGGCGAGAACATCGAACTCGAGCTCAAGCCTGAGATCAAGTTCGAAGACTTCGACAAGATCGACCTCAGAGTCGGAAAGATCATGAAGGCCGAGAAGCATCCTGACGCTGACAGGCTCCTCGTGTTCCAGGTAAAGCTCGGAACTGAGACGAGACAGATCATCTCGGGCGTGGCTGATTATTTCAAGCCTGAGGACATGGTCGGGAAAAACGTTGTCGTCGTGGCGAACCTCAAGCCGAGGAAGATAAGAGGCCTCGAGTCAAAAGGCATGATCATCTATGCCGAAAACGGCGAAGACAGCCTCGGACTCGTTACGGCAGACGCCGAAGACGGAAACAGCGTGAATTAAGGCTTATGGCGGCGGCCGGGAGCCGGAATTAAGGCTTATGCCGGCGGCTGCCGGGAGCCGGAGCGGAGCTGCTGAAACCGCTCCGCGGCTTAGAGCCCCGGAC
>JBJETC010000224.1:0-1844 GCA_051883115.1 Anaerovoracaceae bacterium | reverse complement strand
ATCAAATAATACATCAAAGAAAAGAAAAGCAGATCGAAGACAGTAAAAAAATCAGAGGGGAATAAATGACGGAGAAACTCATATTTGTCGATGTAGACGGAACACTCACGAGCCCGGGCGATGTGACGCCGCCTGACAGCGCGCTGGAAGCGATAAAGAAAGCGCAGGCGAGCGGGAACAAGGTCTTCCTCTGCACAGGAAGGAACCTGGCGATGACAGCGCCGCTCCTGAAATACGGCTTTGACGGATACGTCGCGAGCGCCGGAGGCTACATTTCAGTCGGGGACGAGATCATTTACGACAAGCCTATGACTGATGAGCAGTTCAGGACGAGCATGCGCCTGCTCCAGAAGCATGACGTTGTCTGCACCGTAGAGACGAGAGACGGTTCGTACTGCGACCCTGATATGGGAAAGCTCCTCGACGGAGTGCCTGACGGGAACAGCGAGCTCGAGAGATGGCGCCGCCAGGTCAACGAGAACCTCGGCATCGAACCTCTCGATCACTATAACGGATCAAAAGTTTACAAGATAGTCATCATGTTCCGCGAAATGAGCCAGATAGAGGAAGCGGAAGAGGCAGTCGGGAAGGATTTCGACTTTGTCCTCCAGGACGATGTCTACGGCGTGAGAAACGGCGAACTCATAAACAGGGTATACGACAAGGGAAAAGGCGTGCTCAGGGTCTGCGAGCACCTTGGCGTACCTGTTTCAGATACATATGGGTTCGGCGACAGCATGAACGACTACGCGATGTTAAAGACTGTGGGCACGAGCGTGTGCATGGCGAACGGCAGCACTGAGCTCAAGAAGATAAGCGACGTCATATGCCCGTCGGTTGATGAGGACGGGCTTGCCAGGGCGTTCAGCAGCCTTGGCCTCGACAGGTGATCATATATCCGGCAGAACGGTTTAATATATGTATCAGTTATTTCTACAGGTGAAGAGATATCTTTTTAGGAGGTAAAATCATGTCTCTTGATTATCGTAAGTGTGCCGAGGAGATATACAGCCATCTCGGCGGACGTGACAACATCGTCAGCGCCGCGCACTGCGCCACAAGGCTGAGGCTTGTAATTGCCGACAACAGCAAGGTAGACGCTGACGCTATCGAAAATGTAAAGGGTGTAAAAGGTCTGTTCAACTCAAACGGACAGCTGCAGATCATCATAGGTACGGGAACAGTCAACAAGGTGTATGACGAGTTCCTCGACGTGACTGGGATGACAGCAGCGACAAAGGAAGATGTAAAGGCTGCGGCGGCAGCAAGACAGCCGCTTCCGAAGCGCCTCGTGAAGACGCTTGGAGACGTATTCGTTCCTATCCTTCCGGCGATCGTAGCATCCGGACTTCTCATGGGAGTAGTCGAGGCGATAGGTAAAGCTTCACCGTCGTTCCTCAATTCAGACTGGTATCAGTTCCTCGATCTCGTATCAGGAGCTGCATTCGCTTACCTTCCTGTTATAATAGCCATAAGTACAGCGAGGGTGTTCGGAGGGAACATTTTCCTCGGAGCCGTAGTAGGTCTTTGTATGATCCACTCGAACCTGATAAACGCGTGGGCGGTATCGGGGATGAAGGCTTCGGAGATACCGGTCTGGCACCTTTTGATCTTCAACGTGAAAGCCGTCGGGTACCAGGGCCACGTCATACCGGTCATCATAGCCGTCTGGATGATGTGCATGATAGAAAAATGGCTGCACAAGCACGTGCCTGAGATGCTCGATCTTTTTGTCACACCGTTGTGCACAGTACTCGCTACTACGTTTATCACATTTACGATAATAGGACCTATTTTCTCCACAGCGGAGACATATGTCCTCCTGGCCGCTCAGGTCCTCATCA
>JBJETC010000223.1:0-1848 GCA_051883115.1 Anaerovoracaceae bacterium | reverse complement strand
TTGCCGAATATGCCGTTCATCTCGTCTTTGCCGGGATTTACTGCGATATCAGTGAGCGAGAGGATCCTGTCGTTAACTTCCTGGAGTATCCTCTCTTCGTCGTCGTGTTTTTTCACGATCAGCTTCGATTTGCCCTCTGCGAATGACGCGAGTATCTTTCCGTGGCGGCTGAGGATATATACGTTGGATTTCAGCATTTTGCCCATGGTTTCGGACAGATCGCTGAACGAAACGTATCCCCCGTCGCTTTCCGAAAGCATGTGATTCAGTTCCCTGACCATTGGCAGCAGTTCTTTACTCATATCAACCTCTTAAAACTCGTATACGCTGCTTTATGTGACACCTACAGTATATACTTGTTCATGTCTTCCTGTCTTATAGTATCTTCAAATTTTCCGCGTACGAAATCCCTGTCGATGAGTGTCTTTCCATCTTCGTCGTTGTCCGGGATCTCATACGAAATGGTCTCGAGCAGTCTTTCCATGATCGTATCAAGTCTTCTCGCACCGATATTCTCGGTCTGATCGTTCATGAGGAATGCCATATGGGCGATCTCCTGAATGGCGTCATCCGTGAATTCGAGGTTTATGCCTTCTGTTGCGAGGAGTGCCTGATGCTGCTTGACGAGCGCGTTCTTAGGTATCGTGAGGATCTTCACGAAATCTTCCTCTGTGAGAGGCGTGAGCTCTACTCTGATCGGGAATCTTCCCTGAAGCTCAGGTATGAGGTCTGTCGGCTTCGCTACCTGGAAAGCTCCTGCGCCGATAAAGAGTATGTGGTCTGTCTTGACCGGACCGTATTTCGTGTTGACGACTGTACCTTCAACGATAGGAAGGATGTCACGCTGGACGCCTTCTCTTGAAACGTCGGCGCCTGAGCCGTATGTGTTCGCTGAAGCGATCTTGTCGATCTCATCTATGAACACGATACCGTTCTGCTCGGCGTTTTCAACGGCTTCATCAGTCACCTGATCCATATCGAGCAGGTTCTGCGCTTCCTGCTCCCTGAGGATCTTCTTCGCGTCGCGTACGTGCACCTTGCGTTTTTTCGTCTTCTTAGGCATCATGTCTCCGAAGATGTTTCCGATAGCGATCGTGGCGCCTTCGTTGACATCGAGCTGGTTCGAACGCTGAGGCGTATCGACTTCTATCTCTACCATCTGGTCGTCGAGGCTTCCCTCCCTCAGCTGCTGTCTTATCTGCTCGCGTGCGAGCTCGTCTGACGTATCGTTCTGGTTCTGAGCAGGATTGAGTCTCTTCTGCTCGGCCTCGAGATCCTCCTGAGTCGGGTATCTGCCCGTTCTCATCATGTATTCTATAGGATTTACGGTCTTCTGCTCGCTGTTTTTCCTGTCGTTAGGGATCATAGCGTCGATGATTTTTTCCTCTGCCATCGTTTCAGCGATGTCGTACTTCTCTTCCATCTTGGAAGCCTTTGTTATCCTGATGGATGCCTCGACGAGGTCGCGGATCATGGAATCGACGTCGCGGCCGACATATCCTACTTCTGTGAATTTTGTAGCCTCTATCTTGACAAAAGGTGCCTTCATGAGCTTTGCGAGTCTTCTTGCGATCTCTGTCTTTCCGCATCCTGTAGGACCCATCATCAGGATGTTCTTAGGCATGATCTCTTCTCTCATCTCCTCTGAGACGAGGCTCCTTCTGTATCTGTTCCTGAGGGCGATGGCAACAGACTTCTTTGCTTCGTCCTGTCCGATTATGTATTTATCGAGTTCTGACACTATTTCCTTAGGTGTCATGCTCTGGATCTGACTTGTCAAAACTATCCCCCCTATAATTTCTCCACTGTGATGTGGTTGTTCGTGTATACGCAGATAGATGAGGCGAT